>CAJAHV010000386.1 GCA_903939555.1 uncultured Alphaproteobacteria bacterium
CGGCGGCCAATTATGTTTTTCAGCAAGCTAGTTCAAACGCAACTGCGCTCACTATCCAGGCCGCACTCCCGAATGTTACCCAGGTTGTTGTGCAGAACGTGGTTTCAAGCGCCGTGGCGAGTGCCGCTTCATCCGTCAAGGTAGCGCCAGTCCCAGCGCCGGCCATCGTCTCGGCACCGGTTGCGAAGACTGCGTCCCCGGCGGCTCCGGCACCGGCACCTGTGGCCAAGGCTGCGCCCGCCCCGGCGGCAGCGCCTGCGGCACCGGCACCTGCGGCCAAGGCTGCGCCCGCCCCGGCGGCAGCGCCTGCGGCACCGACAGAAGCGGCGCCAGCGCCAGCGCCGGCGTCGGCAACCCCGCCCCCTGCAGAAGGATCAAGTGGGACGCCGGCCAAGTCGGATCCGGCTGCGGCGCCGGCTGCAGAACCTGCGCCCGCTAGTGACAGTGCTGCGCCGGCCCCGCCAGCCGGCTCACCCGCAGCGGATGCTGCGCCACCACCTGCGGCCGACGTTGCGCCGCCACCGGCTGGAAGTCCGCCTGCACCCGCACCCGCCAGCGGTGGAGCGGACAGTGCTCCGCCGCCGGCCCAAAGCCCGCCGGTGACCGTGGTCAGCGTTGCCGCAGCGCCGGTGGATGCTTTGCCGCCGTCTCCCGTGCCAGACACACCGCCGCCCACGCCCGCTGATGCCGAAGACGGTGGAGATCCTGTCTTGCAGTCTGTGTCGGATGCACGGGCGGAAGCGCCGCAAGCACAAAGGGTGGGCGCAATTTTAAGCCAATTAAGCCCGCAAGTGTCCGTCTCGGTGAGCTTGCCCATTAAGGCTGCCGGTGCCGCTGGCGTCGATACGCGCTATTCGCTCGCTGGCAATCCGGCAGGATTTTGATGTGGATGTTGATTTCCCACGGGAAGTGATCCGGCGGAGGTGGCGTAACCTTTTCTGAAAATTGTACTTTTGTGATCGGTCGTGCAATTCTGCACGATATTGGGCTTTGAGTCCTAATTGGTGGCGATGCCTTTTGGCGCCTCAGGCTCGTGGCAGGCGCCTTTGTGGGACGGCCGGGGACTGGCCCCGGCCGCTGGGCCTAACCCGCCGCTGCCAGCGGGCTGCGGCCGCGCTTGACCATCAGCTTGTTGAGCGCGTTGCAATACGCCCTGGCGCTCGCCACGAGCGTGTCGGTATGGGCGCCGGTGCCGCGCGCGGTACGGCCGTGTTCGGCAAGAACCACCGACACTTCGGCCTGTGCGTCGGTGCCGGCTGTCACGGCATGGACCTGGTAGAGCTGCAATGTCGCACCTTCATGCGGCACCAGCTTCCTGACCGCGTTGAACAGCGCATCGACGGGGCCATTGCCGCGTACCGCCGCAGTAGCTTCCTCGCCATCGACATTGAGAGTCAGTATGGCGCGCTGGGGGCCATTGCTGCCGCAATAGACTTCGACCTCCACCACTTGGATGCGGTCGTGGCCGCGCAGCACCTGGTCATCAACCAGTGCGACGATGTCCTCGTCGAATACTTGCTTCTTGGCATCCGCGAGATCCTTGAAGCGCTTGAAGGCGTCGCCGAATTCATTGTCGGACAGGCCATAGCCCATTTCGGCGAGCTTTTGCTTGAACGCCGCGCGGCCACTATGCTTGCCGAGCACGAGGTTGGTCGCGCCCTGGCCGACGCTTTCGGGCGTCATGATTTCATAGGTGCTCGCGTCCTTGAGCATCCCGTCCTGATGGATGCCGCTTTCATGGGCAAAGGCATTGGCACCGACGACGGCCTTGTTGGCCTGCACCGCCATGCCGGTGATGCCACTAACCAGCCGCGACGCCTTGGTGATCTCGGTCGTCACGATGCCGGTGCGGACCGGCAGCACATCGTGGCGTACCCTGATCGCCATGGCGATTTCTTCAATTGCAGCATTGCCGGCGCGTTCACCGATGCCGTTGACCGTCGCTTCGCACTGCCGCGCCCCGGCCATGATCGCCGCCAGCGTGTTGGCTACCGCCAGCCCGAGGTCGTTATGGCAATGCGTCGAGAAGATCGCCCTGTCGGCATCGGCTACCCGGCCGATCACATCGCGGAACATCGCGCCATAGGTTTCGGGCGTCGCATATCCGACAGTATCGGGCAGGTTGATCGTCGTCGCCCCGGCGCGGATGGCAGTTTCGACCGCGCGGCACAGAAAATCGGGGTCGGTGCGCGTCGCATCCTCCGCCGACCATTCGACATCCTCGCACATGCTGCGGGCATGGCCGACCGAGCGCGCGATCGCATCGAGCACTTGTTCGGGGGTCATGTTGAGCTTGGCGCGCATGTGTAGCGGCGAGGTGGCGATGAAGGTGTGGATGCGCGGCCGCCGGGCGTGGCGGACTGCCGCCCAGGCGCGGTCGATATCGGGTATCGCGGCGCGCGCCAGCGATGCGACGATGGCGGTCTCGCACTGTTTGGCGACAGCGGTTACGGCTTCGAAATCGCCTTCGCTGGCGATGGCAAAACCGGCTTCGATGACATCGACGCCCAGCGCTTCGAGTTGCGCCGCCACCTTGAGTTTTTCCTCGAGGTTCATTGAGCAGCCCGGCGATTGTTCGCCGTCGCGCAGTGTCGTGTCGAAAATGCGGATGTGATCGGTCATGATGGTAAGCCTGTCTAAATCGGGTTCCGGATAATGCGGCGGAAAGTCCCTCAGGCGCGGTGGCTCAAAACCCGGCACGGGCGAGCAAAAACGTCGCGCCTAAGGGCGCGTAAGTCGAAGCAGCAGAAGTCCGTGCAAATGCATATTCACAGAATAAGCCGAAACCACAACGCAAGTCCAGCGCTCAAACGAACTTCAAGAAGACATAGTAGAGCACGCCCGACAGCATGATCGATGCCGGCAGCGTCAGCACCCAGGCCAATACCAGGTTGCGGATCGTCGCCATTTGCAGACCAGAGCCGTTGGCCGCCATAGTGCCGGCTACGCCCGACGATAGCACATGCGTCGTCGATACCGGCAGGCCCAGCCCGTCGGCGACGCCGATCATGCCCGCCGCGACCAGTTCCGCCGAGGCGCCCTGCGCGTACGTCAGATGCGATTTGCCGATTTTTTCCCCCACGGTGATGACGATGCGCTTCCAGCCGACAATGGTGCCGAGCCCGAGCGCAATCGCGATCACCATCTTCACCCAGGTCGGGATGAAGCGGGTCAATTTGTCGATGCCACCCTTGAACGTCTTGATCACAGCCTTGTCGTCACCCTTGAAACTGACCTTGCCACCCTTGTCGATAAGCGCCAGTCCCGACGAGACCATGTACATGTCGCTGCGCAGCCCGCCGACCGCCGCCGCCGGCACATTCGCCATGCTGCCGTAGCGCGCCGCATTGGCAGCGATCACACCCGATACCGATGCCAGCGCCGGCAGCGTCTGTGGAGTCAGATCTTTGGTCTGCAGATAGCGCCGCACTTCGGCACGCGGTTCGACCGGCGCGACGGCACCGCCCGCCATGGTCGTCAGCACCACCTGGGCGCGCGCGGCATCCTGAGCAAAGGCGCCCACCGCCGTCGGCGTCATGTCGCGGTTGAGCGCATAGGCCGTCGGTACGGTGCCAATCAGGATGAGCATGATGAGGCCCATGCCCTTCTGCCCGTCGTTGGAACCATGGAAGAAGGATACCAGCGTGCAGGTAACTACCAGCAGGGCCCGAATTGCTGGCGGCGGCGGCGCCATGCCTTCGGGTTCGCGGAAAAGGGCCGGTGATTTGATGATTTGCTTCAGTAGCAGCAACAGCAGTCCGGCGAAAACAAAGCCCATGATCGGCGAAACGAGCAGTGACAGGCCGATCTCCTTGGCCTTGCCCCATTCGACCCCCGAGGCACCGCTGCGGTTCATCAACTGGTTAGCCACCCCGACCCCGATGATCGAGCCGATCAGCGTGTGCGATGATGATGACGGCAGCCCCAATGCCCAGGTGCCGAGGTTCCAGATGATTGCGGCAAACAAGATGGCAAAGACCATGGCAAAACCTGCCGCGACATCGGGTTGCAGGATAAGCTCGACCGGCAGCAGCCCGATGATGCTGAAAGCCACAGCACCCGACGCTGTCAGCACGCCGAGAAAGTTCCACAGCCCGGACCACAGTACTGCTTGCATCGGCGTCAACGCATGCGTGTAGATCACGGTTGCGACGGCGTTGGCAGTATCGTGAAAGCCGTTGACGAATTCGAAGGCCAGCGCGGTCAGCAGCGCTGCACCAAGCAGCGCAACCGCGGCAGCGGCGATCGGTGGCACCTGCGCAGCGTCGATGTCGGCAAAAAGACTGTAAAAAGCAAAGGCAACGCCGCCGATCAGCAGCAGCCCGAATGCCATGATGCCGGTACGGCCGGGCTCCCGATGCAGGTCAGGCTTGCCCGGAGCGATTTTTTCGCTGCCGCTCTGCACGATGACGCCGGCCATGCAATGACATTCCCCGCCCGTGATGGGCACCTATCACCCGCTAGTCCGGGTTTGTTGCGAAACCATGACAACGGGCCAACCAGCGCCCGTTGTCGCCTCGCTGTAACCCAAAGCCGCGGCGCTGCGAAGGGCTGTCGGCAGGAAACAGCCGCAGCCATCCTGTCAGGCAGCCATGATCAACTGCCGGACAACTGGTTGGTTGCCGATACCCAGCTGCATTGGCGCAGCACAATGTCCTTCAAGCCACGTACCGCCAACCGTGGCGCCAGAAAGTGGTAGAAGAACCAGTTTTTCGCCGCAAAAGGTGTCGAATGATAAAGTATGCGCTCAGCCAGCGTCCAGCGCACCTCAGAGCGGTCGGCCCGCCGGTTGGACGGCAGGCACCACAACTGTGGTGCCCTGCCGAAACGCCCTTGGCGCGCGACGCGATTGACCAGTTCATGGTCTTTCAAAACATAGGGCCAATGATCCGGCGCATAGCCACCCGCAGCCCGCAGCGCATCGCTGCGGAACAGATGCCCATAGCCGCCGGCATGGGTCTGCCCGCGTGCCAGCCCGATCAGCAATGCGTCGCGCAGCTGCCGCGCCAGCCGTTCGCGCCAGGAATGCGGCGCGCCCGCTGAATCATGAGCGAATACTGCCACCACCTGCCAATTGGCAGCAAACACCGCATCGGCGCTGGCAAGATAGTCGGGCGGATAGATGGTGTCGGCATCGCCTATGGCCACGAACGGCGATGTTACGAACCGCAACCCTGCTGCTAGCGCATGAACCTGCCCGGGCGTCGGTTCGCTAATAATGCGGGTATCGATATCGGGGCAGGAAGCGGCAAACTGCTTTGCTAGGGCTAGGCTGTCATCGGTCGAGCCATTGTCGACAAGGATCAATCGCAATGGCCGTAGCGTCTTTGCCGGGCTGGCTGCGCGGATCGGCTGTAACCTCCATCGCGCCGCTGTTGATCGAGGCGATGCGCTTGGGTATCGGAGGGCTGTTGTTTTTCCGTGATGAAGTGCAGATTGCGCTGCGCCCGGTACGCATCAGGATGGCGCAGCAGCGCGAGGACGAGGGAGTTTTGCCATGGTGAAAAAACTATTCGTCGCCGCCCTGTTGGCGGTTGCCGCAGCGGTGGCGGCCGCGCCGGCTTGTGCCGCCGGTTTCTGGCTGGGGGCCAAGGGTGACCAGCCGGCGGTCAGCGGCTATGACGTTGTCAGCTATTTTGCAGGAACGCCGGCAGCGGGCAGCACCGAATTCACCGTGATGCACAACGGTGCCGGTTTTCGCTTCGCCAGCGCCGCCAACCGTGACGCCTTCCGCGCCAGCCCCGACCGTTACGCTCCGCAATTTGGCGGCCATTGTGCCTGGGCTGCCTCGCAGGGTCGGCTGGCGGGGCCTGACCCGACGATCTGGCACATCGTCGGCGGCAAACTTTATCTCAACTGTAGCAAGGATGCCGACGCAAAGTGGCTTGCCGATGTAGCCGGCAATATCGCCAAGGCCGATGCGTTCTGGGAAGCGCATGAATATGGCGCGGAGCCCTGACGGGCTTCTTGAGGGGTGTAGGGTAGATAGAAGAAAGCAATTAGGCAAAGGGCGCGGGCAAAGCCCATGCCTGTGTCGAAAGGGTTCGGCGGGGGAACCCCGCCGAACCCTTCGGCTGGCCGCGACTCAGTTCTTGGCTTTATCCACCAGCGCATTCTTGCCGATCCACGGCATCATCCCGCGCAACCGCGCACCGACTTCCTCGATTGGATGTGCCTTGGCCGCGATACGCGACGCTTTCAATTCCGGCTGGCCGGCGCGGTTGTCGAGGATGAAGTTCTTCACGAACCGGCCACCCTGGATGTCGGCGAGCACCCGCTTCATCTCCGCCTTGGTCTCGCTGGTGATGATGCGCGGCCCGGTGGTTATGTCGCCATATTCGGCGGTGTTCGAGATCGAATAGCGCATGTTGGCGATGCCGCCTTCATACATCAGGTCAACGATCAGCTTCACTTCATGCAAGCACTCGAAATAGGCCATTTCGGGTGCATAGCCCGCTTCGGTGAGCGTTTCGAAACCAGCCTGGATGAGGTGGGTGAGACCACCAC
>CAJAHV010000387.1 GCA_903939555.1 uncultured Alphaproteobacteria bacterium
CCCGTGCGCCAGGATCATCGCAAGCATCCGCGGGTCCCAGAACAGCCGGATATGCTCGGCCGTTGCTGCGGCCGCGCCGACCGGCTGCTGGTTGACGAATTCAGCCGCGATCTGATTGGCCATGCGAACCAGCCGCTCCAGCGTCGTCGCACTCATTCGGCGGCTTCGCGCCCGGCGATACGGCGCGACTTGCGGGCCTGCTCGCCATAGTTGACCTGCCATTCGCTCCGGCCATTCGATCGCCCGACCTGAACGGCCGTGACCTTGTATTCGGGGCAATTGGTTGCCCAATCGCTGTTGTCGGTGGTCACCACATTGGCCTGGGTCGTGGCGTGGTGGAACGTCGTATAGACCACCCCGGGTGCCACGCGGTCAGTGACATCGGCGCGCAGCGATGTCTCGCCGGCTCGACTGCTGATCTTGACCCAATCGCCATCGGCGACGCCGCGCGGTTCGGCGTCGTGCGGATGAATCTCGAGCAGATCCTCGGCATGCCAGCGGCTATTTTCGGTCCGCCGGGTCTGCGCGCCGACGTTATACTGGCTCAGGATGCGACCAGTGGTGAGCAGCAGCGGAAAGCGCGGCCCGGTGCGTTCCTCGGTGGCGACATATTCGGTGCGTACAAATTTGCCGCGGCCGCGCGCAAAGCCATCAAGATGCATCACCGGCGTACCCTGCGGTGCGGCAGCGTTGCACGGCCATTGCACCGATCCGACAGCATCGAGCAGATCATAGGACACCCCGGCAAATGTCGGCGTCGTCAACGCGACTTCGGCCATGATCTGCGATGGGTGGGCATAGTCCATCGGATATCCCAGCGCATTCGACAGCGCCTGGGTGATCTGCCAATCCTCCAGTCCGTTGCGCGGCTCCATCACCTTGCGCACCCGCTGGATGCGGCGTTCGGCGTTGGTGAAGGTGCCATTCTTTTCCAGAAACGTCGAACCGGGCAGGAAGACATGCGCGTAATTCGCCGTTTCGTTGAGGAACAGATCCTGCACCACAACGCATTCCATCGCCGCCAGCCCGGCGGCGACATGATGGGTATCGGGATCGGACTGGAGGATGTCCTCGCCCTGGATATACAACCCCTTGAAGCTGCCATCGACCGCTGCATCGAGCATGTTGGGGATCCGCAAGCCCG
This sequence comes from uncultured Alphaproteobacteria bacterium, assembly GCA_903939555.1. GTDB lineage: Bacteria > Pseudomonadota > Alphaproteobacteria > Sphingomonadales > Sphingomonadaceae > Sandarakinorhabdus. Next base: position 1,145 of record CAJAHV010000387.1, read on the forward strand.
GTTCGGAATCGATCTCGGTGCCCCACAAATCGGCAAAGATCGCCCGCGCGCCATCATCTGACACATGGCGATACCCGGAAAATTCATGCGGGAAACTGCCCATGTCACAGGCGCCCTGCACATTGTTCTGGCCGCGCAACGGGTTCACGCCAACCCCGGCCCGCCCGATATTGCCGGTCGCCATGGCGAGGTTGGCGATGGCCATCACCGTTGTCGACCCCTGGCTATGCTCGGTCACGCCCAATCCGTAATAGATCGCGCCATTGCCGCCGGTCGCATACAGCCGCGCCGCGGCGCGCAATTCCGCCGCCGGCACGTTGGTCAGCGCCTCGGTCGCCTCGGGTGAATGCCGCGCATCCGCGACAAACGCCGCCCAATCGACATATTCCGACCAGTCGCAGCGCGCCTGGATGAAGCTTTCGTCGGCCAGTGCTTCGGTGACGATCACATGCGCCATGGCGGTCAACACCGCGACATTGGTGCCGGGGCGCAGTGCCAGATGATGATCGGCAGCAATATGCGGCGAGCGCACGATATCGGTGCGTCGCGGGTCGATGACGATCAAGCGGGCGCCGGCACGCAACCGTTGTTTCAGCCTTGATGCGAACACCGGATGGCCATCGGTGGGGTTGGCGCCGATGATGACAACCACATCGGCCGCCTCGACGCTGTCGAAATCCTGGGTGCCAGCCGATGTGCCGAAGGTGGTTTTCAGGCCATAGCCGGTCGGCGAATGGCAAACCCGCGCACAGGTATCGACATTGTTGTTGCCAAATGCCGCGCGCACCAGCTTTTGCACGAGGAACGTCTCCTCGTTGGTGCAGCGCGACGAGGTGATCCCGCCAACCGCGCGCCGGCCATAGTGCGCCTGAATGCGCTTGAATTCCGCCGCCGTATGGGCAATCGCCACCTCCCAGCTGACTTCCTGCCAGGGCTGGTCGATCGCGCTGCGGATCATCGGCGACACAATGCGTTCGCGATGATTGGCATAGCCCCAGGCAAAACGCCCCTTGACGCAGCTATGGCCATGATTGGCCTTGCCGTCCTTGTGCGGCACCATGCGCACCAGTTCCTGCCCGCGCATTTCGGCGCGGAAGGTGCAGCCGACCCCGCAATAGGCGCAGGTGGTGACGATGGCGCGGTCGGGTGTGCCGACCTCGATGACCTTCTTCTCGGTCAGGGTCGCGGTCGGACACGCCGCGACACAGGCGCCGCACGATACGCATTCGCTGTCGAAGAACGCCTCGCCCTGCGACGCTGAAACCCGGCTGTCAAAGCC
>CAJAHV010000388.1 GCA_903939555.1 uncultured Alphaproteobacteria bacterium
CGGGCCGGAAACCAGCGTCACCCGCGCGCCTTCGGCGGCGAGCGCGGCGGCAATGGCATAGCCCTGCTTGCCCGATGACCGGTTGCCGATATAGCGCACCGGGTCGATGGCTTCATGCGTCGGCCCGGCTGTGACCAGCATGTGCCGCCCGGCGAGGCGGTGGGTGTGGCCGGCGAGCGCATCGGCAATCGCTGCCATGATGGCAGGGATTTCGGGCAGGCGGCCGGGGCCGGTTTCGCCGCAGGCCATGGCGCCGCTGTCGGGTTCCATCACGGTGACGCCATCGCCGCGCAGCGTGGCGACATTGCGGCGGGTGGCGGCGTGCAGCCACATGCGCACGTTCATCGCCGGCACCATCAGCACCGGGGTATCGGTGGCAAGCAGCAAGGTCGTTGCCAGATCATCGGCGTGCCCGGCGGCGGCGCGCGCCATCAGATCGGCGGTGGCGGGGCAGACGACGATCAAATCGGCCGAGCGTGACAGGGCGATATGGCCCATCGTCGCTTCGGCCTCGAGATCCCAGAGCGAGGTGCGCACCGGGCTTTCCGCCAGCGCCGACAGGCTGAGCGGTGTCACGAAGCGCGCGCCTCCATCGGTGAGTACCGGCGTGACGCTGGCCCCGGCGCGGCGCAGTTCGCGCACCAGTTCGAGCGATTTATAGGCCGCGATGCCGCCGCCGACGATAAGGAGGATGGTCTTGCCCTGCATTGTCATAGCCTAGCGCGTGGCCGGGGGCTTTGTCGAACGCTGCCGCCGGGCATCGCTAGCCCAGCCAGTAGACACCGGCGGCACCGGCGCCGGCCGCCAGCAGCAGCCAAGGTGTCGACCAGCCCGTTGCCAGCTTGCGCACCGGCAGCGGCGGCAGGGGCGCGCCTTCGGGGGCGGCGCCGGGAATCGGGTTGGCGGCGACCCATTGGCGCAGCAGGCGCGGCAATTGCGACAGGGCGCGGACATTTTCGACCAGCCGATCGGCCAGAATCGCTTCCGGTCCCATTTCATCGCGCACCCAGTCGCGCACATAGGGTTCGGCGACTTCCCACATGTTGACATGCGGGTCGAGCGTCAGCGCCACGCCTTCGACCATCACCATGGTCTTTTGCAACAGCAGCAGGTGCGGCTGCACCGCCATGTCGAAGCTGCGCGTGATGGCGAACAGGCCATCCAATAATTGCGTGATGTTGACGTCCTTGGCGCGCTTGCCGCGGATCGGTTCACCCACGGCGCGCAGCGCGGTCGCAAAGGCACCGACATTGTGGTGCGGCGGCACATAGCCGGCTTCGAAATGGATTTCGGCGACCCGGGCGTAATTGCCGGTGACCAGCCCGAACAGGATTTCGGCGAGATACATGCGGGCGCGGCGGTTGATGCGCCCCATGATGCCGAAATCGATGACCCCCAATCGCGCGCCATGCCCATCGCGCGGCGGGATGACGAACAGATTGCCCTGGTGCATGTCGGCATGGAAAAAGCCCTTGGCGATCGCCTGCGCCAGAAAGCCGTGGACGAGCACTTCGGCAAGCTTGCGGCGGTCGAAATCGAGCGCGGCTAGTGCTGCCGTGTCGCCCATCTTGATGCCGTCGATCCAGTCGATGACCAGCACACGCCGCGACGAGCGCGCCCAATCGATGCCGGGGATGACGAAATCGGGCTCGCCCTTGACGGTTTCGGCGAGTTCCGAGGCGTTCGAGGCTTCGCGGCGCAGGTCGAGCTCGGCTTCGGTCCAGCCCTTGAAGGTGGCGATGACGGCGCGGGGTCGCAGCCGGGCGAATTCACCGCCGAGCAGTTCGATATGGCCGGCGGCCCATTGATAGGTGTCGATGGCCTCGGCAAGCATGGCTTCGATGCCGGGGCGCAGCATCTTGATGGCGACCTGGCGACCATCATTGGTGACACCGCGATGCACCTGCGCCATCGAGGCGGCACCAACGGCAACGGGGTCGATCGAGGCGAAGTGCAGCCGCCAATCATTGCCTGGCAGGCTGGCGTTGAGCACGGTTTCCATCGCGGCAAAGGGCAGCGGCGGCAGCGAATCCTGCAGGCGGACGAGATCGGCGGTGGCTTCCGGCCCGATCAGGTCGGGGCGGGTGGCGAGCGCCTGGCCGAGCTTGATGGCCGCCGGGCCGACAGCGCCAAGTCCCGCAGCAAAATCGGGCGTGACCGGCGCACCGGTGCCGATGCGGGCGATGCGCGCCACGGCCCGCATGGCAAAGGGCGCCTTGGCGCTTTCAAACGGCCGCAATGCGCCATGGCGGGCGAGGCGGCGCCCCCAGACGAGCATGCGCCAGAGATGGGTGACGGTGGCGGTCATGCTTGTGGCTTAGATCTTCCAGCCGCTGTGAATGGCAACCGCGCCGCCCAGGATCGGGCGATATTTGACGGTTTTGAAGCCCGCCTCGCCGATCATCCGGGCGAAATCGGGCATCTTGGGGAAACGCCGGATCGATTCGATCAGGTAGCGATAGGAATCGCCATCCTTGGCGACGATTTCGCCGATGCGCGGCACCAGCTTTTCGGAATAGACATCATAGGCAGCGCCAAAGCCCGGCCATTCGGTCGTCGAGAATTCGAGGCAGAAGAAGCGCCCGCCGAATTTGAGCACGCGATGCGCTTCCTTGAGCGCTGCCGGGATATCGGTGACGTTGCGGATGCCGAAGGCGATCGTATAGGCATCGAAGCTGCGATCCGAGAACGATAGGGTTTCGGCATTTTCCTCGCGCCATTCGAGCCCGGTGAGCCCTTTTTTTTCGGCGCGCTCGCGGCCCACGGCGAGCATGTCGGGGTTGATGTCGGCAATCGTCACCGTGGCGCCAGCCTTGGCGATGCGAAAGGCGATGTCGCCGGTGCCGCCCGCCATGTCGAGGATGTGTTCGCCGGCGCGGGGTTTGAGCGCGCGGACAAAATCATCCTTCCAGACGCGGTGCATCCCCGCCGACATCAGGTCGTTCATGATGTCATAGCGTTTGGCGACCGAGGCAAAGACCTCGCCCACCCGGCGGGTCTTTTCCTCGGGCGCTACGTCTTCATAGCCAAAGCTGACGGTCTTGGGCGCGGTGTCGGTCATGCGATGCGTCCTAACGAACAGTTGGCACGACGGCAAACGCGCCATATGTCACGTTGGAGTCTCGCGGTTCCGGCCCGCGCTCCCGCCCGACCACCCAATGGCAGCAAACTGAACGGGGGCCGGGCGGGGACGCGGGCCGGAACCGCCATGAAAGCGCAGCCATGCCCGAACTTCCCGAAGTCGAAACCGTCATGCGTGGCCTGGCCCCGGTCTGGGTCGGGCAGCGCTTTGACCGGGTGACGCTGCACCGCGCCGATCTGCGCCGGCCTTTCCCCGACGGGTTGGGCCAGCGGCTGACGGGCGCGACCGTCATCGCCTGCCGGCGGCGGGCCAAATATGGCCTCGTCGATACCGATCGCGGCGACACGATGGTGCTGCACCTTGGCATGTCGGGGCGGATGCGGGTCGATCCGGACGCGATTGGCAAGCACGACCATGTCGTTTTCGAAACCGGCAATGGCCGGGTGGTGGCGTTCAACGATGCGCGGCGCTTTGGCTCGCTTGATCTGGTCGAGACGGCAGCGGCCGACGCGCACCCGCTGCTGTCGGGCATCGGGCCGGAGCCGCTGGGGCCGGATTTCGGGCTGGCGCTGCTGGCGGGCGCCTTCGCCGACCGGCTGGCGCCCGCCAAGGCGCTGCTGCTTGACCAGCGCATTATCGCCGGGCTGGGCAACATCTATGTCTGCGAGGCCTTGTTCCGCGCCGGCATCCATCCGGCGCGGGCTGGCGGCACGGTGACGAAGGCGCGGCTGAAGGCGCTGGCGGCAGCGGTGCCGCAGGTGCTCGAGGAAGCGATTGCAGCCGGCGGCTCCAGCTTGCGCGATCATGCGGCGCCCGATGGCACGCTGGGTTATTTCCAGAAGACGTTCTCGGTTTATGGGCAGGAAGGCAATGCCTGCCCCGCCTGTGCGACGCCGGTCGAGCGTATCGTCCAGTCTGGCCGATCGAGTTTCTTCTGCCCTCGCTGTCAGCACTAGTTGACCGAATCTTCCGGCACGGGTATGCGCCACCCCTTCCGGTGGAGGGTTTCCCGACGCCGTTCCGGTCATGTGCCGGGGAACCGACACGTAACCGCACCAGTTTCATAGGACGAACATGGCCAATACGCCCCAGGCTGAAAAGCGCATCCGCCGCAACAACCGCCGCGCCGAAATCAACAAGGCGCGCGTCAGCCGTATCCGCACCTTCGTCAAGAAGGTCGAATCGACCATCGCTGGTGGCGACGCCGCTGCTGCTGCTGCCGCGCTTGCCGCTGCCCAGCCCGAAATGATGCGCGGCGTGTCGAAGGGCGTGCTCCACAAGAACACGGTCGCCCGCAAGATCTCGCGTCTCGCCAAGCGGGCCAAGGCGCTCGCCACCGCCTGATGCCGCCAACAGGCGCAAGCCTGCCGCGAAGATGATGCCGAAAATGGCGCAGGGGCAACCCTGCGCCATTTCGCATGTTGGGCCACCGACCGGGGCGAATCACGCCGTGCGCCGCCTGACAATCAGATGCCGCCTCGCCTATCAGTGATTCGCCGGTCCGCAGGCCGCGCTCCCGTGGCAATTGCGGCCGCAAAAAGTGCAGGTTCAGGCGTTATGAAATGCGTCGCTTGCGCCCGCGCCGCGCTGGCTGCTTGCTGCCGCCGAATCGGGTGAGACAAAGGGTAAAATTTTACCTCGCATAATCAATATCTTGGTCTGTTGCGGTTTGCCCTTGTCATCGAACGGTCATCAGAATGTCACGAAAAATCAGCGTCTTGTCTTGGGCGTGGAGTGAATTGGCCGATATTCGTGTCAACGGAATTATTTCGGTTTCGTGCAGAATCTTCCGCTTGCCCGGGGGCATTTCGGTTGCTTATCTAATGTTCGGTTTCGCGGCTTCATGGATCGCTCAGGCGGCCACGGGTCGATCGACAGAATGGGACAGTCTGCACGCGTTCGTTTCCGCGCGCGGGAAAGTTATTGCCTGCGCGCCAGCGCGGACTTCCCGGCTTTTTTCGGTACGTGGCAACGCCAGCTCTTGCTGTCGGCGCGAAATGGTAGTGACCCCGACAATGGGGCTTGCCGGATAAAAGGGAGGCGTGGTTCGTGTCATCGGCGGCAATTTCAACTGCGCACCCCCAAGCTGCCGCGTCGCGTGCGCCTGGCTCGGCATCGCGTGGTGATGACGTCGATGGTGCGGCCTGGGCGCGGGTCCGCGCTGCGCTGCGCCACGAAACCGGTGACCGCAATTTCGATACCTGGCTGGCGCCGCTGTCGATGCTTTCCGCTGAAGGTGATCGGGTGACGTTGGCGGCGCCCACGGCCTTTCTCGCTGATTGGGTGGCCGGCAATTTCGCTGACAAACTGCGTCAGCAATGGGCGGTGCAGCGCCCCGGCACCCGCCATGTCGTCGTGTCGATCCAGGCGGTGTCCGCTGCTGTGCCGTCGGTACTGGTGATGCCGTCGGCCGGCCCGGCGATCAGCCTGCCGGTCGAGGCGCGTTATAATTTCGACAATTTCATCGTCGGCAAATCCAACGAGCTTGCCTATAACGCCGCACAAGCCGTTGCCGAGCCGGGGCCGGTAGGGTTCAATCCCTTGTTTCTGCATGGCACGACCGGGCTGGGCAAGACCCACCTCATGCACGCCATCGGCAATGCGTTCCTGCAACGCCAGCCTGATGCCAGGGTCGCCTATATGTCGGCCGAAAAGTTCATGGTCGAATTCCTCGCGGCACTGCGCGCCAAGGACACCATCGCTTTCAAGCAGCGGCTGCGCTCCGTCGATCTGCTGATGATCGACGATGTCCAGTTCATTGCCGGCAAGGAATCGACCCAGGAAGAATTCTTCCACACGATGAACGAGATCATCAGCGCCGGAAAGCGGCTGGTGATCACCGCCGATCGCAGCCCGCAGAACCTTGAAGGCATCCAGGAACGCATTCTCAGCCGCATGGCATGGGGGCTGGTCGCCGATATCAACCCGGCCGATTACGAACTGCGGCTCAATATTCTCCACGCCAAGCTGGGTACCATGACCCAGAATGTTGCGGTGCCCGCCGAAGTCATCGAATTTCTGGCGCGCAAGATCACCGCCAATGTGCGCGAGCTTGAAGGCGCGCTCAACCGCGTGGTGGCTTATGCGGCGCTGGTCAATGCCCCGGTGACCCTGCAATTCACCCGCGAAACCCTCGCCGACTTGTTGCGGGCGCATGAAAAAAAGCTGACCATCGACGAGATCCAGCGCAAGGTAGCCGATTATTACGCGCTCAAGATGACCGACCTGCTGTCGGCCCGCCGGGCCCGCGAAGTGGCACGGCCGCGTCAGGTGGCGATGTATCTGGCCAAGAAGCTGACGCCGCGCTCGCTGCCCGAAATCGGCCGGCGCTTCGGTGGCCGCGACCATACGACGGTGATGCACGCGGTAAAACGCATCGAGGAACTGCGCGCCGCCGACAGCGAGCTCAACAACGACGTGGTGCACCTGACGCGCCTCCTCGACGCCTGAGATGATGCCCTCAACGGGGTGCAGGACCTCAGGCCCTGCCCGCCGGAGGCCCTTCCCTCTGCACGCGGCCCGCGCTAACTCCAACGCGTGACCACCACCACCCGCGGCATTCTCTGGATGATCCTTTCGTGCATCGCTTTTGCGTCGATGTGGGTGATGATCCGGTTTGCCTCCCACGATGTGCATGCCTTTGTCATTGTGTTCTTCCGCAACCTGTTCGGCACGCTGGTGCTGGTGCCGATGATGCTGCGCAACAAGGGGTTGATGCGGATCGGCCGGCTGCGCGCCAACCTGCGGCGCGCGACATCGGGCTTCATCGCCACCACCGGCACCTTTTACGCCGTGTCGCACGCGCCGCTGGCGACGGCGCTGAGCATAAATTACACTGCGCCCCTGTTCGCCACCGTTGGCGCCGTGCTGTTTCTGGGTGAAAAGATCCAGGCGCGGCGGGTGGCGGCGCTGATCATCGGCTTTGCCGGCATGTTGATCGTGGTGCGGCCAGGAGCCTTGCCGATGACGCCCGGGGTGCTGGCAGCCATGCTGTCGGCGGTATCGACGGCGTTTTCGATCATCGCGATCCGGCAATTGGTGGCATCCGATGACAGCCGCTCGGTTGCTGCCTGGACCTTCATCCTGATGACACCACCGAGTCTCGTGCTGGCGGTGCTGTATTGGACACCGCCGCCGCTGGCGCTGTGGCCGCTGCTGTTCGTCATCGGCTGTGTCGCGGCGGTGGGTCAATTGGCGATGAACCGCGCCTTCGCGCTGGCGGAAGCATCGGCGGTGCTGCCGTATGATTTCGTGCGGTTCGGGCTGGTGACGATTTTCGGCATCGCGATCTTTGATGAACGGCTGGATGCCATGACGATATTGGGCGGGATCGTGATTTTCGGCGCCACCGTCTATTTGGCGGTACGCGAGCGGCAGGTGGCGCGGGCGGCCGCGACCCTGCCAGTCTAAATCGGTTGCGCAAGACCGCGTGGCTTTCCATAACGCGGCGGACCATTTGGGGAGTCACGAATCATGAAGCTTGCAGGTTGTTCGGCTGTCGTCACCGGCGGCGCATCGGGTCTGGGTGAAGCCACGGCCCGCGCGCTTGCGGCAGAAGGCGTCAAGGTCGCGATTTTCGACATGAATGAAGAAAAAGGTGCCAAGGTCGCCGCCGACATCGGAGGCGTTTTCTGCCACGTCAATGTCACCAGCGAAGAATCGGTCGATGCCGGCTTTGCCAAGGCGCGCGCCGCGATCGGCCAGGAACGCATCCTGATCAACTGCGCCGGCACCGGCAACGCCATCAAGACCGCCAGCCGCGCCAAGGAAACCGGCCAAATCAAGCATTTCCCGCTCGATCTGTTCAACATGATCGTCCAGATCAACCTTGTCGGCACTTTCCGCTGCATCGCCAAATCAGCGGCGGGCATGCTGACACTCGAGCCGATGGAAGATGGTGAGCGCGGCGCCATCGTCAACACGGCGTCGGTCGCGGCTGAAGACGGCCAGATGGGCCAGGCGGCGTATAGCGCGTCGAAGGGCGGCGTGGTCGGCATGACCCTGCCGATCGCCCGCGATCTGATGGGCGAAGGCATTCGCGTCAACACCATTCTGCCGGGCATTTTCAATACGCCGCTGCTGGCTGCGGCTCCTGACAATGTTAAGGCGGCGCTGTCGGCGTCGGTGCCTTTTCCCAAGCGGCTCGGCGCCCCGGCGGAATATGCCTCGCTGGCGCTGGAGATGTGCCGGAACAGCTATTTCAACGGCGAGGATGTGCGGCTTGATGGCGCCATCCGGATGAGCCCGCGATAAGGCATCTGGCCGGGCGCGCGTGGCGCTGTCACGCGCGCCCTGATCAATTCCGGATCAAGACTGACAGCGATACGGGCGCTTTGCGCCCCGGCGCGCCCGACATCGGCTGTGGCCGCTGCTTGCAACCAGCCGCGATTGACATGTGTCGCCCATACCGTAAAATTACGGTATAATCAGCGGGGAGACCGGGTGTGGCGCACAAGTTTGAAATCTACAAGGACAAGGCTGGCGAGTTCCGGGTCCGTTTCAAGTATAATAGCGAAATCATGTTTTCGACCGAAGGCTACACGTCGAAGTCATCGGCGATGAATGCGATTGAATCGATGAAAAAGAACGGCCCCGGCGCGTTGGTCGACGATACGACAGCGGGCTGAGCAGCACAGCGCGAACCACCTCCCCCCCTTGCGGGGAGGGAGGTTATCTACCCGTCGATCGCTTTCGCCAGCGCGAAGTCACGCACCGACAGTCCGCCGGCATCATGCGTCGTCAGCCGGATCTCGACGCGGTTGTAGACGTTTGACCATTCGGGGTGATGATCGGCCTTTTCCGCCAGCAGCGCGACGCGGGTCATGAAGGCAAACGCCGCCACGAAATCGGCAAATTTGTAGCTGCGTTCGATGCCGTCGCCGTTGCGGGTCCAGCCCGGCACGCCGTCCAGCGCAGTGGTGATGGCGGCATCGTCGAGTTTCGCGATCATGGGGACATTCCTTGCAGGGGGAGCAACGCCTGTCCTATTCCTGCTCGATGAGCAACCGTCAAACCCTGGCGCCGTCGTCCGGCGATATCGAAGCACTGGCTCAGGCGGCGGTCGAACGACTGCCCGATTTGTTCCGCGACCATCTGGCGAATGTCCTGCTGCGCATCGAGGATTTCCCCGATGCCGAGGTGATGGCCGAGATGGAGCTGGAGAGCGAGTGGGACATTCTGGGGCTCTACCAGGGCCGCCATGTCGGGATGAAAGGCGATGAACCCAGCGGGGCCTTACCCGACATGATCTTTCTGTATCGCCGGCCGATCCTCGATGAATGGTGCCAGTCCGATGATTCGCTCGAAGCCATCGTCACCCATGTGCTGGTGCATGAAGTCGGGCATCACTTCGGGTTGAGCGATGACGATATCGAGGCGATCGAGGCGGGGGCTGAGTGATTGCGGCCGATCAGGCAGCGCCTCCGGAGGCTGGGGTCGCAGGCCCCAGACCCCATTTCATTAGCGCGATGTCTTGCTCTTCCGATTGATATTATTAGCAAAAATCACCTTGGGTCTGGGGCCGATGGCCCCAGCCGCCGGAGGCACGTAACCCCGCGGCATGATCTACGACAAACCCGACCTGGTTTGAGGGGGGAGGGGGGCAAACAGCACAAAAAAGCCGCGGCTGACCCCAGACGCGTTGGGCCAGCGAGGCTGATCGCCGCGCTGGCCGAACTTGTGCGAGTCCGCCGATAGCTGCGCTATCGGCGGCCGCCCGACGCTTAAAAGTTTACCCGCCCGGTCAGGCCAAAATAACGATCGGCTTCGCGCGGGACGAGGTAGCGTAGCGATCCGCCCGGGCCACCGTTGGTGATCTGGGCCGGGAAGCTTTCGTCGAACAGGTTCTTGACGACGAATTGCAGGCGGAAGCGATCGTCCTTTTCAACGAGCCCGAACTGGAGATCGACAAGGCTGTAGGCGCCGATGGTGCCCTGTGCGCGCACTGCGGTACTGGCATCGAACAGCGACAACTGGCTCGACTGAGTCGAGGCCTGCAGGCCGAAGGTAAAATCGACGGGGCCATTGGTGCGCCAGCGATAATCGGCACCAAGCGAACCCTTCCACTTCGGCGCAAAGGCCAGCGGCGTGCCGGCGGGGACGACGGCCGCGCCCGCAGGGGCGTTGAAGCGATCGACGCGGGCATCGGTATAGGCAAGGCCGCCCGAGAAGGTCAGGTCGGTGACCGGGCGCCAGACGAAATCAAGTTCGCCGCCACGGGTCGAAATGTCGCCGGCGTTGGTGAAGCGGGTGATGATGACACCGGCCACCAGATCGGGGTTGTTCGCCTGGAAATTCTTGTACTTGGCGTAGTAACCGGCAAGGTTGAGGATCAGCGAGCCGTCGAACAGCACGTTCTTGAGGCCGATTTCATAGCTGTCGGCGGTTTCCGGATCGATGACGTTGGTGCCATTGGCATTCAGGTTGAAAAAGACGTTATATGCCGGGCCCTTGTAGCCGCGTGAATAGGTACCATAGGCCATGATGTCGTCGTTGACATCGAACTGCAGGCCGGCCTTGCCCGACAGATTGTCGGCATCGGTCTTGGTACGGAACGGCACACCGTTGGTGGCAAGCGGATCACCATTGATGTTGGCTGGCGTCGAGGTGGCGAACACGCCCGCATCGAAGTTGCGGTTGACGCCCGGGATGCCGGCGACGTTCGGGGTGGCGACACGGCTGTGGAAGACCGACAGATTGTCGACGGTGTAGCGCAGGCCGACGATGCCGCGGAAGCGATCGGTGAAGTTGATCGTGCCCTGGCCGAAGACCGCGACGTTGTCGAACACCGAACCGAAAGTGGCGGTGCCCGAGAACAGCGAGGTGGCCGGTGCGCCGGTGCTGCCGCAGGGGACCAGCGCCGCGACGGCAGGGGCCGGGTTGCAGCTGGTGACGCGGCGGGTGAAGGTCCGCTCGCTTTCGGCGCGCGAATAGAAGGCGCCGACGACATAGCTGAAGAAATTGTCGGCGGGCGAGGTCAGGCGGAATTCCTGGCTGAAGGTGTTGCCGATCTGCGGACCGTCGTCATGCAGCTGCGGGATGCCGGCGATCGCCTGGCCGATCCAGTCCCCGTCGCGGATTTCCTGGTTCTTGTAGTTGCGATAGGCGGTGATCGAGGTGACCGTCAGATTGCCGAGTTCGGCGTCGAGCTGGGCCGACAGGCCCCAACTGGTTTCCTTGGTCTGGGTAACCAGATTCTGGCGGATCGTACGGGTTTCATCACCGTTGAGAGCGATCCCGGCCAGCGCCAGCGCGCCGACACCGGTCGGCGTCGTGCCGATGACTTCGGCGCAGCAATCATCATCCGCGCGGCGCCAGTCGGCGATCACGGTCAGCTTGACGGTGCTGCTGATATCGGCATCGAGCCGGCCGCGCACGCCATAACGTTCATAGCCGTTGACGCGGCTGTTTACGGTCGGCGCATCGTTGAAAATGTTGCCGTCATAGGTGCCGTAGAAACCGGTGACGCGGGTGCGGACATTGTCGCCGATCGGCAGGTCGATGCCGCCGCGAACGCGATATTCGGTGCCATTGTCGAAGAAGATGCTGCCTTCGGCGAAGCCACCAAGCTCGGTACCTGGGCGCTTTGACACGATATTGACGACACCGGCCGACGAGTTCTTGCCGAACAGCGTGCCCTGCGGGCCGCGCAGCACTTCGATGCGCTCGATATCGACGAGGTCGGAGAAGGCTTCACCGGCGCGGGCGAGGACGACGCCGTCGAGCACGGTCGACACCGACGGTTCGCCAGCGACCGAGAAGGTCGCGGTGCCGACGCCGCGCAGATAAAGCGACTGGTTGATCGTGGTGCCCGATTTGCGGAAGTTGAGCGAGGGCACGAGATATTGCGCGCCTTCGAGGTTGATCGCACCTTGGCGGGCGAGCGCATCGCCACTGACCACCGAGACGGCGAGCGGCACATCCTGCAGGCGCTCCGAACGCTTTTGCGCGGTCACGACGATTTCAAGGCTGTCGGCAGCGGCAGCAGCCGGTGCGGCGGCGGCAGTCTGGGCGGCGAGCGGCGCAGCGGCGGTGACGGCGAACAGTGCGGCTGTTCCGAGCAGGGTGGTGCGGATCATGGTCTCTCCCAAATTTACCCGGCCTGAATGGCCATCGGATGACTAGGAATTATCCCGGCGTCATTGCTGCGTGCAAGATAGCGCTTCTTTGCCATCGTCAAGATGGCTCCGGGCGAAGCGCTTAACCATGTTGCGTGGATGCAACAGTTTTTGCCGTTTTTCCGGGGTTTACAGCCCCAATTCGGCCATTTCCACGACGCGATGCTCGCGCGCACTGGTCTCGGCGGCGATGCCGATGGCGACGGCGCGCAAGCCATCATCGGCGGTGACAATCACCGGTCCTTCACCACGCACGGCAGCGGCAAAATGCTGGTGCTGGTAGAAGGTCGAGCCGTGGTGCTGGCCGGCGGCGAGCGCGGTCGCGTCGGTGTGGACGGTTTCGCGTGTGGCGCGCTTGGGGTTCATGAAGCCGACGCGGGGGGAATGGACGAGTTCGCCCGACGGGATGAAGCAATCGAGCCGCGCCTGGTCACCCGTCGCGGTGATTTCTTCCTGCTGTTCGGCGCCATCGGCGAACATGCACAGATCGAGCAGCGCCCGTACGCCGTTCGAGAAATCGACCGTGGTGAAGCTGTTGTCGATGATGTCGGGCTTCTTGCCGTCGTAACGCTCGTCCTGGTGGTTGACGTCCATGGCGCCCGAACAGAACACGCGAACCGGTTCGGCGCCGACGATGTGGCGCATCAGATCGAAGAAATGGCAGCATTTTTCGACCATCGTGCCGCCGGTATTGACCGAAAACCGGTTCCAGTCGCCGACTTTGACGAGAAACGGAAAGCGATGCTCGCGGATCGACAGCATCTGCAAGCGGCCGATGCGGCCGTCGCGGATCTGGCGGACATATTCGGTGACCGGCGGCATGAAGCGATATTCCATCGCGGTCCAGAACACCCGGCCATAGCCAGCGGCGGCAGCGGCAACGGCACGCGCGTCCTCGATTGTCGTCGCCAGCGGCTTTTCGCACAATATGTGCAGGTTGGCGGCCATCAGCGGGGGCAGCACCTCGGCATGGGTGAAATTGGGGGAGGCAACGACAACCGCATCGCACAGGCCCGAGGCGGCGAGTGCCGCGGCATCGCCGAACCGCGCCACATCATGGCCGACGGCGGCGGCGGCGCGATCGAGCGAAGACGCCACCGGATCGGCGAGCGCGGTAACAACGGCGCCCGGGGTCAACGCCAGATTGGCGATATGTTCGATGGCCATCATGCCCGAGCCGACAATGCCGTAGCGGATGGTCTGGGGACTTTTCATTCGGGCGCGCTCCGGGCATGGGGGGGATATGAACATCACCCTTTCCCCCGACCGCCGCCCGCTGGGCAAGTCCGACCTTATGGTCTCGCCGATGGCCTGGGGAATGTGGCGATTTGCCGGCAGCGACGTAGCGGCGGCGCAGGCGCGTGTCGAGGCGGCGCTGGCGGCGTGGATCAACTTCGTCGATACCGCCGACATCTATGGCCCTGATAATGATGAACCTTTCGGTGCGTCGGAAGTGCTGCTCGGCAAGGTGTTCGCAGGCTCGCCCGGCCTGCGCGACAAGATCGTGCTGGCGTCCAAGGGTGGCATTCGCATGGGCGTGCCGTATGATTCGTCGCCGGCCTATTTGCGCGCAGCGGTCGAGGCATCGCTCACCCGGCTCGGGGTCGAACGGCTCGACCTGTGGCAGATCCATCGTCCCGACATGCTGGCGCATCCGGGCGAAACCGCAGCCACGCTCGATGCGCTGGTCGCCGAAGGCAAGATCGCCGCAGTCGGGGTTTCCAACCACACGCCGGGGCAAACCGGCGCGCTGGCCAAATATCTCAAGGCCGGGGTGCTCACCACCCAGCCCGAATTTTCGCCGCTGGCAACGGCGCCACTGTTCGATGGTACGCTCGACCGCGCCATGAAGCATGGTGTCGCGGTCCTGGCCTGGTCGCCGCTCGGGCAGGGCCGGCTTGGTGATGGCGACCCGCGGCCGGGGCGGATGCAGGCCGGCGATGCCCGCACCGCTGCGACCAAGGCGGCGCTGAAGGTACAGGGCGACAAATATGGCGTCGGCATTGCGGCGGCGGCCTATGCCTGGATCATGGCGCACCCGGCCGGGATCATCCCGATCGTCGGCACCCAGAATTTGGGTCGCATTGCCGAAAGCGCCGATGCTTATAAGGTCGAATGGTCGCGCGCCGAATGGTATGGTGTGCTGGTGGCGTCGCTCGGGGAGAATTTGCCGTGAGCATTTCTGGTGTTGGCGCCGCCGGTCAAGCCTCTGGCGCGTGTGAAGTCAGCTGGTTTTCGGCGCTGTGCGATGATGATTATGAATTTCTGGGGCTGCCCGATCCGGCGTTGAAATCGAGCTGGGAGCATTGCCGCAACATCGTGCTCGCCGCCGAAAAGGGCGGCTTCGACAATGTGTTGCTGCCCTCGGGCTATGCGCTGGGCATCGACACGACGATGTTCGCAGGGGCGATCGCGGCGTTGACCCGGCGCATCCGGCTGCTGATGGCGGTACGGGTCGGCGAAACCTGGCCGCCGCAGTTGGCGCGGCAGATCGCGACGCTCGACCGGATTGCCGAAGGGAGGCTGACGGTCAACATCATCTCTTCGGACATGCCGGGCGAGACCATGGCGTCGGCGCCGCGCTATGCCCGCACCGTCGAGGTCATGCAGATCCTCAAGACCATCCTTAATGGCGAGCCGCTCGATCACCAGGGCGAGCATTATAAGCTGAAGCTCGATCCGCCCGGCGTGACGACTGTTTCGGGCAAATGCCCGCCGCTGTATTTCGGCGGCCTGTCCGAAGACGCCCGCGAAGCCTCGGCCAAGGCGGCCGATGTCTATCTGATGTGGCCCGACACGATGCCGGCGGTGAAGGCGATCGTTGACGACATGACGGCGCGCGCGGCGAAATATGGCCGGACGCTGAAGTTCGGTTACCGTGTGCATGTGGTCGTGCGCGAGACGGAAAGCGAAGCGCGCGCTGCGGCCGACCGGCTGCTCAGCCATCTCGATGCCAGGACGGGTGACGAAATCCGCGCCAGATCGCTCGATGCCACCTCGGTCGGCGTCAAGCGCCAGGCCGAACTGCGCGATGCTGCGAGCGATGGGTATGTCGAGGACAATCTGTGGACCGGCATCGGCCGGGCGCGTTCGGGCTGCGGCGCGGCCATCGTCGGTGATCCCGACCAGGTGCTCGCCAAGCTTCACGCTTATCAGGCGCTCGGCATGGAAGCCTTTGTGCTCTCGGGCTATCCGCACGCCGCCGAGGCCGACCTGTTCGCGCGGCATGTGTTGCCGAAATTGAACCACGGGCCGCTGCTGCTCTGAAGCCCGCAGCCTGCCGGGCGCGGGCGTTGGAATTCATTGCCTAGCATTTCCGGCAAGTGGCGGCGCGCGCGCGTCGCTCTATGGTCAGCCTACGCCTTTTGCGCAGGGGATTACCATGCCACTTTCGCCGGAATTGCGCCGGAACATGTATCGCCAGATGGTGCGCAGCCGCGCCTTCGATGATGCGATGATCGGGCTTTACTGGGTCGGCAAGACGCCGATCTTCGCCTTTGCCAACGGGCCGTTGCCCGGCGAACTCCATTGTTCGAACGGCGCCGAGCCGGTGGGAGCCGGGGTGTGCGCGGCGCTCGATGCCGACGACATGATCACCGCCGATCACCGTCCTCACCATGTCGCCATCGCGCGCGGGGTCGATCTCAATGCCATGACCGCTGAATTGCTCGGCAAGAAGACCGGGCTCAGCCAAGGCAAGGGCGGCCATATGCATATCTATGACACGCGGGTGAATTTCGCGTCGTCGGGGATCATCGCCGAAGGCATGGGGCCGGCGGCCGGCATGGCGCTGGCGCGGCGGTTGCAAAAACGCCCCGGCGTGGCGCTGACCTTCCTTGGCGATGGTGCCGCCAATCAGGGGGCATTCCACGAAGTACTCAACCTTGTCGGCGTCATGAAACTGCCGTTCATCGCGGTGGTGCAGGACAATGAATGGGGCGTTTCGACATCCAAGAAGGAATCGACTGCGGTGGCGCGCAATTCGGACCGCGCCAGCGCCTATGGCATGGCCGGTGAATATGTCGACAGCAATGATGCCGATGATATCTACCTCGCTGCCGAACGTGCCCTGGCGCGGGCGCGCAGCGGTGGCGGCGGGACCATCCTCGAACTGCGCACGGCGCGTCTCGCCGGGCATTTCATGGGTGACCAGCAGGCCTATATCCCCGAACAGATGAAGCAGATCGACCCCAACCCGCTTTATCGCGCCAAGTTGATCCGCGAAGGCGTGTTGAGCGAGGCAGAGGCTGCCGCCATCGATGCGGCGGCAACCGCCGAAGTCGCCGAAGCCATGCGCTTGGCGCAGGAGGCGCCATACCCCGACCCGTCGGAAGCCTTTGACCACGTTTTTGCAGGAGCCGACGCATGAGCCGGATACTGACCATGGCCCGCGCCGGCCGCGAAGCGCTCGATTGGGAAATGGAACGCCGCGACGAGATTTTCGTGCTCGGCGAGGATGTCTATAATTTCGGCGGCATCTTCGGCACTGCCGATGGTTTTGGCGCCAAATATGGCCCTGAACGCGTCATCAACACGCCGATTTCGGAAACCGGCTTCATCGGCATGGCTGCCGGCGCCGCCATGGCGGGGATGCACCCGGTCATCGATCTCGCCTACATCGATTTCATCGGCGTCTGCTACAATGTGCTGCTCAATACGGCGTCCAAAACGCATTATATGTCGGCCGGGCAGGTCAAGGTGCCGATGACGCTGATGATCGGCACCGGCGGCGGCTACAACAATGCTGCTCAGCATTCACAGTGCCTGCACGCCACCGTCGCCCATATCCCGGGGGTCAAGGTCGTCTATCCGTCGAACGCCTATGACGCCAAGGGCATGATGCATTCGGCGCTGCGCGACCCCAATTTCGTCATCTATCTGACCCACAAGGGCACCGCCGGGGTGGGCTGGATGGGCACACCGTTGAAGACAACGCTGAGCGAAGTGCCCGAAGAGCCGTACACGGTGCCGTTCGGCAAGATCGCCATCACCCGCGAAGGCAGCGATATCACGCTGATCGGGCTGGGCATGTCGGTGCACGAATGCCTGAAGGCGGCCGACGAGCTGGCCAAGGACGGCATTTCGGCGCAGGTCGTCGACTTGCGCAGCCTGGCGCCGCTCGATCGCGACGGAATCTTTGCTGCGGTGAAGAAAACCGGCCGGATGATCGTGACGGACGAGGATTATCTGTCCTATGGCGTGTCGGGCGAAGTCATCGCCTCGGTCGTCGAACGCGACCCGACGGTGCTGCGCGCCGCGCCGGTGCGCATCTGCACGCCGGATATCCCGATTCCGTTTGCGCGATCGATGGAGCAGGCAATTCTGCCCCTCGCCGCCAAGATTGCCGATGCCGCCCGAAAGATGGTGAAATGACCGAAGTACGCGTACCGCTCGATCTGTGGGCGGAAGATGACAAGACCGGCTCGATCGTCGTCTGGCTGTATCCCGATGGCGCCGCCGTCAAGGAAGGCGCGCTGATCGCCGAGATCCTTGTCGAAAAGACCACGCTTGAACTCTACGCCCCGGCGTCGGGCACGCTGCAGATCAATGTCGAACCCGAAGTGGTGATCGACAAGGGCCAACTCGTCGCCACGATCGTCTGAACGCCGGCGATCTGTACCATGTCTGGTTGATGCTGGCTTGTTGGGCTGGGTTAGGCGCCTCCGGCGGCTGGGGCCGCAGGCCCCAGCTGATTTTAGTGAATAATGTCAATTAACATTGCCGGGCATTGAGCCGATGAAATGGGGTCTGGGGCGTGCGGCCCCAGCCGCCGGAG
>CAJAHV010000389.1 GCA_903939555.1 uncultured Alphaproteobacteria bacterium
CACATCGAACGGCTGAATCTCGCCCGACAGATACTGGCTACGCGCCTTCGAGCGGCTCAGCTTGCCACTCGACGTCTTGGGGAGCGTGCGCGGCGGTACCAGTTCAACAACACAGGTCATGCCGGTGATGGCGCGCACCTTGTTGCGGATCGCCTCGCGCAGCGACGCGCGTTCATCGGCATCCGACGTGCGGCATTGCACCAGCACGGCGGGCGACTCCTCGCCCGAGGGCGTGGTGATGGCAAAGGCGGCGATATCACCGGCCTTGAAGCCCGGCAATTGCTCGATCGCCCATTCGATATCCTGCGGCCAATGGTTCTTGCCGTTGATGATGATCATGTCCTTGGCGCGGCCGACAATGAAGATCGAAGCTTGCGAGAGATATCCCATGTCGCCGGTATCGAGCCAGCCATCGGACGACAGCGCCGCAGTCGTGGCTTCCTCGTCACGGAAATAGCCCGCCATGACGCCGAGACCGCGCACGAATACCCGGCCGATCTTGCGGTCGGGCAGTACGGCGCCGGCATCGTCGCGGATTTCGATGGTCAGCCCCGGCACTGCCTTGCCGCAATTGACAATGGCGCGAAACCGCGTCGGCTGGCGGGCATCGACACGGCCACCGGTGCCACCCGACAGGGTGCGTTCATCGATCAGGTCCGACACGATGCCTTCACCAAGCGGCATGATCGAAACCGCCAGCGTCGCTTCGGCCAGGCCATAGCTCGGCAAGAAGGCGCTGGCCTTGAAACCGGCTGCGGCAAAGACATCGACAAAAGCCTGCATGACTTCGGGGCGGATCATGTCGGCGCCATTGCCGGCCACCCGCCAGCGTGACAGATCAAAGCGCGCCGCGACATCGATCGAGGCCGAAATCCGCCGCGCGCAGATGTCGTAACCAAAGGTCGGCGAGTAACTGAGCGTCTTGCCCGGGTTACGGCTGATCAGCGTCAACCACGACAGCGGCCGGCGTGCAAAGTCTTCGGTGGCAAGATAATCGACCGAAATCTGGTTGGCGAGCGGCGCCAGCATGCAGCCGACAAGGCCCATGTCGTGATACCAGGGCAGCCACGATACGACACGGTCACCATCGCCGGCTTCCATGCAATGTGCGTGGCCGGCGAGGTTGGCGAGCAGCGCTTCATGCGTCACCGCAACGCCGTGCGGAAAACGCGTCGAACCGCTCGAATATTGCAGATAGGCGATATCGGTCGGCTTGGCCTGCGGCAGTGCGGCATCGGGCGCCGGTTCGGCGAAATAGACCGCCCAGTCATGCGCGGCGCACAAGCCCTCGGCCGACTGGCTGACCATCGCAAACAGCCCTTCCGGGGACAGCACCATCTTCGGGTCGCAACTGCGCAATTGCGTGGCGATCTGGTCGACATAGGCTTCGCGGCCGCCAAAGCTGGTCGGCAGCGGCAGCGGCACCGGCAGGGCGCCGGCATAGATGGCGGCAAAAAAGGCAGCGGCAAAGCCCGGCCCGGTTTCGGCGATCAGCGCGATGCGATCGCCGGGCTTGATGCCATCGGCAATTAGACAGCGCGCGCGGACGCGGGCGTCGGCGGCGAGTTCGGCATAGGGATAAGGGCGAACGAGGTCGGCGCGGGCATCATGAAAATTCATGCCTTTTTCGCCAAGTCCTGCATAATCAAGGGCTTCGCCAAGCGTGCCGAAGGACGCGCGGCGGCGGGCCAGCGCGTCAAATGTCGGCGTTGACGCCAATGTCGTCAGGCTTGTGTGCAAGCCCTTCACTCCCTTAATCGACCCCGCCGCTGGTGTTCGCCACCATGCGACACAGACATGCCGTTTCCAATCGTGAAGCTTTTGCAGACAGGAGCGTTTAAAATCCGGCCCGAACATGGCACAAACAAGGCATGATGGATGGTGAAAGCGACGATGCGGATGCCCGGCGCGGCAAACATCGCAAATCGCGGGAGCGCAAGCCCCGTGAATACAAGCCCCGCGAACCCCGCCCCATCAATGCGGCACAGTTACAGGAACTCGCGGTCGGCTATGCCGCGCGCTATGCGACAACGGCGGCAAAGCTGCGCCGCTACCTCCAGCGCAAGCTCGGCGAGCGCCAGTGGACACCCGCAGAACCCGCCGATATCGATATACTCGTCGCGCGCATCGTGACGCTCGGCTATGTCGATGATCGCGTTTATGCGGCGTCGAAACAGCGCGACCTGACGGCGCGCGGCTTCGGCGCCGGCCGGGTCAAGGGTGCGCTCAATGCCGCCGGCGTGTCACGCGACGATATCGCTGCGGCGCTCGCCCCCGATGACGATACACCGGCCGATCCCTATGCCCCGGCCATCGCCTTTGCCCGGCGCCGCCGCTTTGGGCCGTTCGCCCGTGAAGGCACGCCGACCGACCCCGCCCGCCGCGCCCGCGAGCTCGCCGCCATGGCCCGCGCCGGGCATGATTTTACGGTAGCAAAGCGCGTGCTGTCGGCGGTGGACGAGGACGCAGCGCTGGGGTTTCTGGAAGAATAGCGAAAGGGGTGCCGGGGGTCACCCTCTGCCCGCCAGCGGCGCTTTTGCGTACCCCCTCACCCCGCTCGCCTTTGGCGAGTCGCCCTCTCCCGCGAGGGGGGAGGGGTTAACTCACGCGTCCACTGTTGGCGGCGGCAGCGCCTTGGTCGCCTTGGGCTTTTTCGGCCGAGACGGCTTTTTGGCGGCAGGGACGATCTCGAAGGCGAGGTCGTTGTCCTTCATATGCACCCGCACTTCGCCGCCATTGACGAGCTTGCCGAACAACAGTTCCTCGGCGAGCGGCTGCTTGATCTTTTCCTGGATCAGACGTCCCATCGGGCGGGCACCATAGAGCTTGTCATAGCCGCGCTCGGTCAGCCACGCCTTGGCGTCATCGGTCAGCGCGATATGGACTTCGCGTTCGGCGAGTTGCAGTTCGAGTTCAAGGATGAACTTGTCGATGACCCGCGCGACGACTTCGGGCGGCAGATAGTCGAACGCCACCACGGCATCCAATCGGTTGCGGAATTCGGGGGTGAACATCCGCTTGATGGCCTCCTCGTCCTCGCCGACGCGTTGCGTGCTGCCGAAGCCGATGCCTTCGCGCGCCATGTCGGCGGCGCCGGCGTTGGTCGTCATGATCAGGATGGTGTTGCGGAAATCGACCGTCTTGCCGTGATGGTCGGTCAGTTTGCCATTATCCATGACCTGCAACAGGATGTTGAACAGATCGGGGTGCGCCTTTTCGATTTCGTCGAGCAGCAGCACCGAATGCGGCTGCTGGTCGACGGCATCGGTGAGCAAGCCGCCCTGGTCGAAGCCGACATAGCCCGGAGGCGCGCCGATCAGCCGCGAGACACTGTGACGTTCCATATATTCGGACATGTCGAAGCGTGTCAGCGGGATGCCGAGGATGGCGGCGAGCTGCTTGGCCACTTCGGTCTTGCCGACGCCGGTGGGGCCGGAAAACAGATAGCTGCCGATCGGCTTGTTGGGTTCGCGCAGGCCCGCACGGCTCAGCTTGATGGCGCTGGCGACGCGTTCGATGGCCTTGTCCTGGCCAAAGACGACGCGCTTGAGATCGGCATCGAGGGTGGCGAGCGCCTTCTTGTCATCGGTTGATACTGATTTGGGCGGAATCCGCGCCATTGTGGCGATGACGGCTTCGACTTCCTTGACGCCGATGACCTTCTTGCGCTTGCCCGGCGGCAGCAGCATCTGCGACGCGCCGCTTTCGTCGATGACATCGATCGCCTTGTCGGGCAGCTTGCGGTCGTTGATGTAGCGCGCCGACAACTCGACCGCCGCCTTGATGGCTTCGGGCGTGTACTTCAGCTTGTGATGCTCCTCGTACGACGGACGCAGGCCCATCAGGATCTTGACGCTGTCCTCGATCGACGGCTCGTTGACATCGATCTTCTGGAAGCGGCGCAGCAGCGCGCGATCCTTTTCGAAGTGATTGCGGAATTCCTTGTAGGTCGTCGAACCGATGCAGCGGATGGCACCCGATGACAAAGCCGGCTTGAGCAGGTTCGACGCATCCATTGCCCCGCCAGAGGTGGCGCCGGCACCGATGACAGTGTGGATTTCATCGATGAACAGCACCGCGTGCGGCAGTTTTTCGAGTTCGTTGACGACATTCTTCAGCCGTTCCTCGAAATCGCCGCGATAACGCGTGCCGGCGAGCAGGGCACCCATGTCGAGCGAATAGATCACCGCCGGCAGCAACACGTCGGGGACGCTGCCTTCGACGATCTTGCGCGCCAGGCCTTCGGCGATTGCCGTCTTGCCGACGCCGGGATCACCGACATAGAGCGGGTTGTTCTTCGAACGGCGGCACAGGATCTGGATGGTGCGGTCGACTTCGGCATGCCGACCGATAAGCGGATCGATCTTGCCGGTGCCGGCCTTTTCATTGAGGTTGACGGTGAACTGCTTGAGCGCTGATTCACCGTTCTTGGGCTTTTCGCCCTTTTCGGCCTTGTCGCTGCCCTTGGGGGCTTCGCCTTCGTCCTTGTCGCTGCCGCCGGCACCCTTGACCGCGCGGGTCTCGCTCTGGCCCGATTTGGCGATGCCATGGCTGATGAAGCTGACTGCATCGAGGCGGGTCATGTCCTGCTGCTGCAGGAAGAACACAGCATGGCTTTCGCGCTCGGAAAACAGCGCGACCAGCACATTGGCGCCGGTGACTTCCTCGCGGCCCGACGACTGGACATGGAGGATGGCGCGCTGGACGACGCGCTGGAAACCGGCGGTCGGTGACGGGTCGACGCTGGCATCGGCCTTCAACGCCGACAGTTCGGTGTCGAGATAGCGCACCAGCTGGCTTTGGAGTTCGTCGAGATCGACGCTGCACGCCTTGAACACGGCGACGGCATGGCTGTCGTTGGTCAGGGCGAGCAACAGATGTTCGAGCGTGGCATATTCATGGGTGCGCCGCGCCGCTTCGGCGAGCGCATTGTGCAGGGTCTTTTCAAGTTCGCGGGTGAAAGAGGGCATGCCTGTCTCCGCTGGGAACGCCGGCCCCGGGGCCGGGCAGGTCGCTGGCTGATGGTCTGTCCTGTCGTGATCGGCAGGCTACAGTTACGAATGTCACTCTCTCTGCCGTAAACATCAAGGGGCCAAACATCCAAGAGTTGACCTTGTCGCATCGATTTGCGCTAAATCGAAGTTAATCGGCCCGACTTGCCAAGGGCTTTGCCCGGGAACAACGGCCGAATGCGGGACAGTTTGCCACGGGAGTCAGGCGATGCGGGTGGTTTTGATCGGTTTCATGGCGGCCGGACTGGGAGCGGTCGGACCGGGAACGGCGGCCAGCGCACAGGCGCCGAGCGCCGCGTCGGCGACTTTGCCGCCAGTCGGATCGGCAATGGCCACGCCGCCGCGGCAGGTGCCGCCCGGGTATCTGGCCGGCAAGCCACCGGTAGCGATACTGAAGCTGTTGCCACCGCCTCCGGCGCCGGGCAGCGCGCAGGACATGGCCGATCGCAGCGTTTATGCCGCCACGGCGACGGCTGTCGGTGGCCCCGCCTGGCAGGAAGCCGTGTCGGAGTTGAACCCGACCAACCCCGCCTATTTCGCCAAGCTGTCATGCGCCGTCGGCAAGCAGCTCTCGGCGCAAACCACACCGTTCACGATGGCGATGATCGCCCGTTCGGGGGTCGACCTGACCGGGCCGATGAGCACCGCCAAGAATTTCTATCGGCGCGCGCGACCTTTCACCACCGACAAAGGGCCAGCGTGCGACCCAATCAGCAAGGATGGCATCGGCGCCGGATTGGGCTTTTCCTATCCCTCGGGACATTCGGGCATCGGTTGGCTTTGGGCGCTGATTCTCGCCGACGCCAATCCGGCGCGAGCCGAACCGATCCGCGCGTTCGGACAGCATACCGGTGATTTGCGCATTGCCTGTCGGGTGCATTGGCTCAGCGATGTCGCCTATGGCCGCATCCTCGCCACTGCCGTTTATGACCGGTTGAACGCGGAGCCCGCGTTTCAGGCGGACATGACGCGCGCCGCCGCCGAACTGGCCAATGCACCGGATGTCGCATGCCAGCCATGAAACAGCTCGCACTGGCACTGTTCGTCGCGCTGGCGCTCCCGAAGGCGATGGCGGCGAAGGAGCCACCAGCGAACGGCTATCTGCCGACCGTCGATTACCGCGTAATCATCGGGCCGCCGCCGGCACCAGGCTCCGCCCAGGCCAACGCCGACCGCGCCGCCTTTGCCAAAACCACTGCCGAAATCGGTTCGCCGCGTTACAACTACGCCAGCACCCAGTTGGCGCCGAGTTCGAAGCAGGTGATGCAACAGCTCAGCTGTGCCATCGGCCACCAGGTTTCGCCGGCGACAACGCCGCTGACCATCGCCTTCATCAAGCGCATCCGAACCGATATCGACCGGCCGGTGAACTCGGCAAAGTCGCATTTCAGCCGCGACCGGCCCTTTGTCGGTGCCGATGACCCGCGCACCTGCGACCCGCGCACGGCAATCAGGATCATGCCCAAGAGCCCGCCGCGACCCAATTACAGCTACCCCAGCGGCCATGCCGCGATCGGCGCGCTGTTCGGCGCCGTGTTCGCCGCCGCCGTGCCCGGCCGGGCCGCAGTGGTGCGCGAATGGGGCAGCGATTTCGGCAGCAACCGGCTCGTCTGCCGCGTGCATTGGCAAAGCGATGTCGCCGCCGGCCGCAAGCTGGCGGACGCTGTCTATGCGCGTTTGAAGGCCGACCCGGCGTTTGCCCGTGATCTTGCCGCCGTGCGTTCCGAACTCGCCGTTGCGGCCCCGGCGTTCAGCTGTTGAGGCTCAATGGGCGTCGCCCCAGCTGACGCCCGAGCCGACCTCAACCCCGAGCGGTACCGACAGGTCGACCAGAGGCCGGTGTGCATTGGCCATGGTGTCGCGGATCACCGGCGTTGCCGCCGCGACATCGCTGACCGGCACTTCGAAGACCAGTTCATCGTGCACCTGCAACAGCATGCGGGTGCCCGCCAGCCCGGCCGCCGCCAGCGCGCCGGGCATCTGCACCATGGCGCGCTTGATGATGTCCGCCGCCGTCCCCTGCACCCGGGCGTTGACCGCGGCGCGTTCCGAAAACTGCCGCTCGCCCTGGTTTTTCGAACCGATCAGCGGGAAATGTGCCTTGCGGCCGAACAGCGTGGTGACAAAGCCCTGCTCCTTCGCTGCCGCGATGGTTTCGGCCATGTAATTGCGGATGCCGGGGAAGCGGCCAAAATACAGCTCGATATAGCGCGCTGCCTCACCGCGATCGATGCCGAGGCGCTGGGCGAGACCAAAGGCGCTGATGCCGTAGATAATCGAGAAATTGATGGTTTTCGCCCGGGCGCGGGTGTCGCGGTTGACCTCCCCGAACACTTCGCGGGCGGTGAGCGCATGGACATCGCCGCCTTCAGCATAGACCGCCTTCAATTCAGGCACATCGGCGATATGCGCCACCAGCCGCAGCTCGATCTGGTTGTAATCCGCCGCCATGATGACATGGCCCGGCGCCGCGACAAAGGCGTGGCGGATGCGGCGACCAAGTTCGGTTCGGATCGGGATGTTCTGCAAGTTGGGGTCGTTCGATGACAGTCGCCCGGTCGACGTCGACGCCAGCGCATAATTGGTGTGCACCCGGTCGGTGGCGGGGTTGATCTGCGCCTGCAGGGCATCGGTATAGGTCGATTTCAGCTTGGAATGCTGGCGCCAGTCGAGCACTTTTGTTGCGATCTCCGCCCCTTCGCCGGCCAGCCGCTCGAGTTCGGTGACATCGGTGGTCCAGGCGCCGGTCTTGCTGCTTTTCTTGCCCGACTTGAGGCCGAGGCGTTCGAACAGCACTTCGCCAAGCTGCTTGGGGCTGCCGATGCTGAACGGCCCGCCCGCCAGCGCATGAATTTCACCCTCGAGCCGGGAAATCTCGACCTCATAGGCCGCCGACAGCCCGGCCAGCGCGCTGCGATCGACGCGGATGCCGGCCAGTTCCATGTCGGCGATCACCGGCAGCACCGGGCGATCGACCTGTTCATAGATGCGGGTCACCTGTTCGCGCCACAGCCGGTTGCGCAAAAAGGCGTGCAGCCGCAGCGTCACATCGGCGTCTTCGGCGGCATAGGCAGTGGCCTTGTCGAGCGGCACCTGGGCGAAATCCCATTTCCCCTTCGCCCCGCCGGTGACGTCCTTGAAGGCGATCGGCGTGTGGCCGAGGTGGCGGGTGGAAAGTTCGTCCATGCCGTGATGGCCGCGCCCGGCATCGAGCGCATAGCTGAGCAGCATCGTGTCATCGAACGGGCTGAGCACCGGCACGCCATGCTGGCGCAGCACGATCAGGTCGTACTTGATATTCTGGCCGATCTTGAGCACCGCCGGATCGGCGAACAGCGGGTTCAGCCGCGCGATGACGCCGGGAATGTCGAGCTGGTCGACCTTTTCGGCGAGCAGGCCTTCGCCCGACTGGTGGGCGAGCGGGATGTAGCAGGCCCTGCCCGGCGCGGTCGCCAGGCTGATGCCGACGAGCCGGGCGCGAACCTGGTCGAGGCTATCGGTTTCGGTATCGACGGCGACGGTGCCGAGCCGGGTCGCTTCGGCGATCCACCACTCGAGCCGGTCGAGCGTCGTCACCGTTTCATAATCGGCATGGACGAAGGGCACCGCATCGGGAACCGGCACGGGGGCCGGCGGGGCGGTGCCGGCGGCTTCAGCCTCGCGATTGAGCTTGGTGAGCAGCGCGCGAAAGCCGTGCTTGGCGAGGAATTTCGCCAGCGGTTCGTGCGGCGGGTGGCGCAGGGTCAGCGCCTCGAGCGGCTCGGCGAGCGGGATATCGTCCTTCAGCCGCACCAGCTCGCGGCTCAACCGGGCATCGTCGATCGACGCGGCGAGGGTTTCCTTGAGCTTGGGTTTCTTGATCGCAGCGATATTGGCGATGACGCCTTCGACATCGCCATATTGGATGATGAGTTCGGCCGCCGTCTTGGGGCCGATGCCGCGCACGCCGGGGATATTGTCCGAGGTATCGCCCATCAGGGCGAGCACATCGCCGACTTTTTCGGGGGGTACGCCGAATTTTTCGATGACTTCGGCGCGGTCGATGCGCTGGTTTTTCATCGTATCGAGCAGGTCGAGCCCGGGCTGGACAAGCTGCATCAGGTCCTTGTCGGACGAAACGATGGTGACGTTGAAATCGGCGCGCAGCGCGGCGAGTGCATAGGACGCGATGATGTCATCGGCCTCATAGCCCTTTTCCTCGAAGCACGGCACGCTGAATGCCCGTACTGCATCGCGGATCAGCGGGAATTGCGGCACGAGATCCTCGGGCGCCGGCGGGCGGTGCGCCTTGTAATGTTCGTACATGTCGTTGCGAAAGGTGTGCGAGCCGGCATCGAGGACGACGGCGAGGTGCGTCGGTGCCTCCGCATTGGCCAGTTCGGTGATCAGCTTCCACAGCATGGCGGTGAAGCCATAGACCGCGCCGACCGGGGTCCCTTCCGGATCGGTCAGCGGTGGCAGACGGTGATAGGCGCGGAAGATGTAGCCGGAGCCGTCGACGAGATAGAGATGCTGTTTGCTCATGCGGCTTTCTAGCAGGGGTTGCGTCGTCGGCGCGAGGGCGGAATAACGGCACACCCCAGCGGAGTCCCACCGATGCGCCCGATTACCCTGTTCGCTGCCGCTGCAACCTGCGCGCTCGCCGTCGCCACAATGGCGCAAGTCGGCCCGGTGACCGTCACCGCCGCCGCGACGCCGTTCACACTGGGCAAGCTGAAACTCGCAGCATTGCGCGATGCCGCCAATATCGCTCCCAATGATGCCAAGGTGTTCGGCATCGACGTCGGCCCTGAAGCGGTCGACACAGTGCTCGCCGCCGCCGGGGTGCCGACAGGGCAGATCAGCCTGAGCGTCAGCGCGCTGCTCGTCCGCACGCCGGGCCATGTCGTGCTCATCGATACCGGCTATGGCGCGCCGCGTGGCATCCTGCTCGCCAGCCTTGCCGAAGCGAAGGTCAGGCCCGACCAGATAACCGACGTGCTGATCAGCCATGGCCATGGCGATCATGTCGGCGGGCTGGTCAGCACCGATGGCAAGCCGGTGTTCGGCAACGCCAGCGTGCGCATGGCGGCCGCCGAATGGGCGAGCCTCCAGTCGCAACCCGCCAACGCGAAACTGGTTGCGGCAATCACGGCGCAGGTCAGGCCGTTCGAAGCCGGCGCCGCGCTGCTGCCGGGTATCACCGCGGTCGATCTCAACGGCCACACGCCGGGGCACAGCGGCTATCGTGTCGAATCGAACGGCAAGCGGCTGCTCGTGATCGGCGACATGGCGCACAGCTATATCGTTTCGCTGGCCAAGCCCGATTGGGCGATGGGCTATGACCGTGACCGAAAATTGGGTGCGGAACGCCGCCGCACAGTGCTCGGACAATTGGCCGACAGCGGCGATCTCGTGTTTTCGCCGCATTTTCCCTATCCGGGCACCGGTCATGTCGTGCGTATCGGCGACGGTTTTGCCTGGAAGCCGGGCATGGCATAAGGCCAGCCCTCGCCTCCCCTCCAGCTAGC
Organism: uncultured Alphaproteobacteria bacterium; assembly: GCA_903939555.1. GTDB lineage: Bacteria > Pseudomonadota > Alphaproteobacteria > Sphingomonadales > Sphingomonadaceae > Sandarakinorhabdus. The sequence goes on from CAJAHV010000389.1 coordinate 10,523, forward strand.
GGAACTTCCATGCAGGCCTTCAAGACCCTTTCCGGCACCGCGATCCCGTTCGGTGCCGAAAACATCGATACCGATGTCATCGTCGCCTCGCGCTTTTTGAAAACCATCACACGCTCCGGATTAGGCAAGGCGGCGTTTTCGGCGCTGCGCGAGGACCCCGACAATATCTTCGACAATGATCGCAACAAGGGTGCGCCGATCCTGATCGCCGGGGACAATTTCGGCTGTGGCTCCAGCCGCGAACACGCGCCCTGGGCGCTGGCCGACATGGGGTTGCGCGCCATCATCGCGCCGTCATTCGCCGATATTTTTTCGGGCAATTCGTTCAAGAACGGCCTGTTGCTGGTGGTGCTGCCGCAGGCCGCCATCGACCGGCTGATGGAGGTCGCCACCACCGACTCGGTGACCATCGACCTTGAAAACCAGGTCGTCACCACGCCTTTCCAGGACCGGTTCAGCTTCGAAATCGACCCGTTCCGCAAGCATTGCCTCGTCAACGGGCTCGATGAAATCGGGCTGACGGTAGCAATGGATGCCGATATCGCTGCCCATGAAGCCCGGCTCGCTGGCGAGCGCGCGTGGATCGCCGGCGCCGCCGGCAGCACGGGAATCGCCGGCGCCGCCGGTAGCACAAAAGTCGCCGGCGTCGCCGGCAGTACAAAAGTCGCCGGCGTCGCCGGCAGTGCCGCCTGATTTTTCTCCATCGAAAGCCTGACCCTTGACCAAGACCCTTTTGCTCCTCCCCGGTGATGGCATCGGCCCCGAAGTCACCGCCGTATCGCGCCGCGTCGCCGGGCGGCTGATCAGCCAGGGTCTCGATCTGGCCATCACCGAAGCGCGCTTCGGCGGTGCCGCCATCGATGCCGATGGCGTGCCGCTCACCGATGAAACCCTCGCAGCCGCCAAGGCCGCCGATGCCGCGCTGATGGGTGCCGTCGGCGGGCCGCAATGGGCGGGACAGCCCTATGACCTCCGGCCAGAGGCCGGTCTCCTCAAACTAAGATCCGGCATGAACGTCTATGCCAATTTGCGCCCCGCCATCTGCTTTTCAGCGCTCGCCGATGCCTCGACATTGAAGCGCGTCCATGTCGACGGGCTCGACATATTGTTCGTGCGCGAACTGACCGGCGGCGTCTATTTCGGCGAACCGCGCGGTGTCGAAACCCTGCCCGATGGCCAGCGCCGCGGCGTCAACACCCATGTCTATACGACGAGCGAAATCGAGCGCGTCGCGCGCGTCGCTTTTGAGCTCGCACGCGGCCGCAAGTCCGAGGTCGTTTCGGCCGAAAAGGGCAATGTCATGGAAGCCGGGCTGATGTGGCGCGAGGATGTACAGGCGCTGCGTGACAAGGAATATCCCGACATCAAGCTGTCGCACATGCTCGCCGACAATATGGCGATGCAGTTGGTGAAGAACCCCAAGCAGTTCGATGTCATCCTCACCGACAATCTGTTCGGCGATATGCTGTCCGACGAAGCCGCGATGCTGACCGGCTCGCTCGGCATGCTGCCGTCGGCCGCGATCGGCGATGCCGGGATGCCCGGCCTGTATGAACCGATTCATGGTTCGGCCCCCGATATCGCCGGGCGCGGCGTCGCCAACCCCTGCGCCTCGGTGCTCAGCCTGGCCATGGCGCTGCGCCACAGCCTGGGGCGGCCCGACCTTGCGTTGCGCGTCGAAGCCGCGGTCGACAAGGCGCTGACCGGAGGCGCGCGGACGGCCGACCTTGGCGGCATCCTCACCACCGCGCAAATGGGCGACGCCATCCTCGCGCATCTCGCCTGATGCTCAAGCGCGTCGCCGGGCCTTTTGTTACCGGGCTGGTGTTCCTGGCGCCGGTGCTGCTGACCGTCGTCATCCTCAACTGGCTGTCGGGCTATCTGATCGCGGCGCTGGGGCCGGCGACGCCGATCGGTGCGGCGCTGGCAAAGGGCGGCATGTTCTTCACGCCCAGCCCGCTACTGGCCTTCTGGCTCGGTTGGCTGCTGGCGGCGCTGGTGATCTGGGCGATCGGGCTGGCGGTGCAGACCCAGGCGCGCGAACGGCTCGAAGGCGGGCTCGACGGGTTGATCAGCCGGATTCCCGTGATCGGGCCGCTGTATCGCCCGCTCGCACAGTTCGTGCGCATGATGGGCAACGCGCCCGGCAGCGAAATGAGCGGCATGGCGGTGGTCTCGGTCAGCTTCGGCGAAACGGTCGAAGCGCTGGCGTTGCTGACCAGCCCGCGCCTCCATGATTTCGGCCAGGGACCACGGCTGCTGGTGCTGATCCCCACAGCGCCGGTGCCGGTGGGCGGCGCCATGCTGTTCATCGAGCCCGCCCGGGTCAAGCGGGTGCCGACCATGGGGGTCGATGATCTCGCCAAGCTGTACGTCACCATGGGCAGCCTTGGTCCGCAGGGGGCGAAATGAACCTGACGACCCGCATCTTCCTCGCGCTGCTCGCCGGGCTGGCAGCGGGCGCCGTGCTGCCGGCGCTGGGCGGCAGCGGCATCGCCCTCGCCATTGCCGAACCTGTTGGCAATCTGTGGCTGCAGGCGCTGCAGATGACGATCATCCCGCTGATCGCCGGGCTGCTGTTCACCGGCATCACCGAATCGGTCGGCACTGCGGGCGGCGGCAAGCTGGCGGGCCGGGCGCTGCTGGCCTTCCTCGGGCTGCTGATCTTCAGTGCGCTGTGGGCGATCCTGTTCGTGCCCGAACTGCTGCGGCTGTGGCCGGCGCCGGCAGCGGCAGCAGCGGCCATCGTCGCCAAATCGGCGGGTGCCGCGGCGGCAGTGCCCGAAGCGGTGATCGACCCGGGCAAATGGCTGCTCAGCCTGGTGCCTGCCAATATCTTCGAAGCGCTTGGCAAGGGCGACATGCTGCCCGTCGTCACTTTCATCTCGGCCTTTGCGCTCGCGGCAAGCCGGCTCGATGCGCCGCGCCGCGACCGGCTCACGGCGCTGTTCGATACCGTAAAGGATGCGATGCTGGTGCTGGTCGGCTGGATTTTTGCCATCGCCCCCATCGGCGTCTTCGCGCTGGCGCTGACCGTTGGACTGAAGGCCGGGCTGGGCGCCTTCGGGTTGCTGGCACATTACATCGCCGTGCTGGTCATCGTGCAGGTTGGCTTGATCCTGCTGGTCTATCCGCTCGTGCTGGTACTCGGCGGCATCGGCATCGGCCGCTTTGCCCGCGCCGTGCTGCCGGCACAGGCGGTGGCGGTATCGACGCAATCGTCGATCGGCTCGCTGCCCGCCATCTTCGTCGGTGCCGAACGACTCGGCCTGCCCGATAATGTCAGCCGGGTCGTGCTGCCGCTCGCGGTGTCGGTCTTCCGCATCACCAGTCCCTGCGCCAACATCGCCGTCGTGCTCTATTGCGGGCATCTTTACGGCATTTCGCCCGGGCTGCTGGCGCTGGCCGGTGGCCTGCTCGCCTCGCTGGCGGCGGCGGTATCGACCGGCGGCCTGCCCGGCTCGATCACCTTTCTTGCCGCCTGCGTGCCGATCGCCAATGCGATGGGCATTCCGGTCGCGGTGCTGCCACTGTTGCTGGCGGTCGAACTGGTGCCCGATATCTTCCGCACCTTGGGCAATGTCACCGCCGATCTGGGCGTGAACGCGATCATGGCGAAGCGGCTGAAGCTTGAAAGCCCGGCCACGGCGGCGTAAGCGCCGCAAGCTTTCGGGGCGGCACCAGCCGGCTCCCGATCAGGAGATGATCATGGGTTATAAAGTCGTCGTCGTCGGCGCGACCGGCAATGTCGGGCGCGAAATGCTCAACATCCTGGCCGAGCGCGAATTTCCGCTCGCCGATATCGCCGCGGTGGCATCGCCGCGTTCGACCGGCGACATCATCGATTTCGGCGATACCGGCCGCGAGTTGAAGGTCCACAACATCGAGCATTTCGATTTTGCGGGCTGGGACATGGCGCTGTTCGCCGCCGGCTCGGGCCCCGCCAAAATCTATGCCCCCAAAGCCGCCGCTGCCGGCTGCACCGTCATCGACAACTCCAGCCTGTTCCGCATGGAACCCGATGTGCCGCTGATCGTGCCCGAGGTGAACCCCGAAGCCATCGACCGCTATAAAAAGCGCAACATCATCGCCAACCCGAATTGTTCGACGGCGCAGATGGTGGTGGCGCTCAAGCCGCTGCACGATGCCGCCGGCATCCGCCGCGTCGTCGTGTCGACCTATCAGTCGGTTTCGGGCGCCGGCAAGGAAGGCATGGACGAACTGTTCGAAGAAAGCCGCGCCATCTTCGTCGGCGATGCGCTCTCTCCGCGCAAATTCACCAAGCAGATCGCCTTCAACGTCATTCCGCACATCGACAGCTTCGTCGGCCCCGATTCGGGCTATGACGGTTACACCAAGGAAGAGCTGAAGATGGCGCAGGAGACCAACAAGATCCTGTCCCCCGACATCCTCGTCACCGCCACCTGCGTGCGCGTGCCGGTGTTCGTCGGCCATTCCGAAGCGATCAACATCGAATTCGAACGGCCGATTTCGGTCAAGGAAGCCCAGAGCATCCTGCGTGAGGCGCCCGGCGTCATGCTCTTCGACAAGCGCGAGGACGGTGGCTACATCACCCCCATCGAGTGCGTCGGCGAATATGCCACCTATGTCAGCCGGGTGCGCAAGGACCCGACCGTGGATCATGGCCTGGTGCTGTGGTGCGTGTCGGACAATCTGCGCAAAGGTGCCGCGCTCAACGCGGTGCAGATCGCCGAACTGCTCGGTCGGCGCCACCTGAAAAAGGCATGAACTTATTCCAAGGCTGATTGGTCAGGGGAGGGCCTGAGCCGTCAAAGAGCGATCGTGATGGCGTCACCCGGAGCCAGCAGGTCCAGCCAGCGCGCCAGCACCGGCCGGTCGATAGCGACGCAGCCTTCGGTTGGCCGCCGGTCTGGCCCGGAATCGGAATGCGTGCAGTGCCAGAAGATGGCGCTGCCCAACGGGGCCTGCGGCGGGCTGTCATTATGGCCCAGCACGATGATCAGGTCGTAAACATGGTCGTTGCGCCACAGATGTTCGGCGCTATAGGCCTGCGGCAATCGTACCGGGCGGTTGTACGCTGGATCATCCACCCCATCCGACCAGCCATCATCGGGGCGCAACCAGCGCCAGGGCAGACGGGTTGCAGGCGCCGCCAGCCGATCGGGGCGCAGCAGCGCGGCGCGGATCGGCCAGACCCCCAGCGGCGTGGCGCCATCGCCCTCGCGCTTTTCACGTGCCGCGATCGCGCCGCCCTTGCCAAAGGCAGCGGGAACGGTTTCGCCAAAGCCGGTGACCGTCCCGGCGGACACCGACGCGACAATCACAGCAGATGCCCCTGCCGGTCGCGCTTGGTATCGAGATAGGCGTGATTGTGCAGGTTGGGCGCCATGCTGTGTTCGACGCGCGTCACCGCCAGGCCATGCGAGGCCAGCCCGGCGACCTTGCCGGGGTTATTGGTAAGCAGCGTCACCGCGCCGACGCCAAGCGCCTTGAGCATCGCCGCCGCCAGACTGAAATCACGTTCATCGGGCTCGAAGCCCAAGCGCGTATTGGCATCGACGGTATCGAAGCCCTGGTCCTGCAATGCA
>CAJAHV010000390.1 GCA_903939555.1 uncultured Alphaproteobacteria bacterium
CGCAGGCCCCAGACCCCATTGATAATCGTCAACAAGATCAATGGGCGTTGTCAGGGACCAAGCTGATTGAATGGGGTCTGGGGCCTGAGGCCCCAGCCGCCGGAGGCCCTTAAAGTCGCCGCCGGAGGCCCTTAAAGAGCCGATCAGGCCTGTGCCGCCTTGGCGCGCACAAATCCGTCGCGGGTTTGCAGGCGTTCCCACCAGGCCCGCAGGTTCGGTCCGACCTCGTCAAGGTGGCGCAGCGTGCCGGCGAACAGCAGCGCATAGGCCACCGAGATGTCGGCCACGGTGAAACGCCCGGCGCAGAGGAATTCGCGGCCATCGGCGAGCGTGTTTTCGGCGAGCACGGTGCGGGCGAGGAACCAGCGTTTGTAATCTTCGGCGACCTGCGGGATTCGCCGTTCGGGCTTTTCGAGTATCTTGTAGCGGAACACCAAAGTCTGCGGAAAGGTCAGCGTCGCTTCGCCGTGGTGCAGCCAGTTGAGCCAGGCGCCGAAATCATCTTCTGCCGGGGCGACACCCAGTGTGCCGGCGCCATGCTTTACCGCCAGATATTCGCAGATCGCGGCGCTTTCGGTCATCTTGGCCGGGCCATCCTCAAAATAGGGGATGGTGCCGAGCGGGTTGGTGGCGAGATATTCGGGCTGCGTCCAGCGCGGCGGGAACGGCAGGGTGACCAGTTCATAGGGCAAACCCAGTTCTTCGAGCGTCCATAGTACGCGAAATGACCGGGCGTCCTTGCAGTGCCACAGCTTCATCATCATTTACCTTTGTGTTGAGGGGCGGTGCCAGCCTGCTCTCCCACCCGGCGACCCACAGTTTACACTGGAATTGGGTCGCCGGGCGGGGGCGCGGGCTGGCACCGCCCTATCCCCAAACCGTTCATCATCGCTTCACGCGGGCTGCACAATTGGGAAAGTGGACAGGGCATGATGGCAGGAGCATCGGTGTTGAAACAGCTGAAACTGGTGGGCGGGCTGGCGCTGGGCGGCATTGTCGGCGTCGCGCTGGCGCTGGGCATCCACAGCCGGACCGGCGACAGCACGGTCGCGGCGCAGATCGCGCCGATGGACACCACGCCGGTCACCCGTGTCGCTCCCAATTCGGCGAGCCAGATGTCGCTGTCGTTCGCGCCGGTGGTCAAGGCGACCGCACCCGCCGTCGTCAACATCTATACCGCCAAGGTCGATCGCAGCCGCGCCAGCCTGATGGACGAGTTCATCCGGCGCTCGTTCGGTGGCGCGCCGCCGCAGCCGCGCGTGCAGCAATCGCTGGGCAGCGGTGTCATCGTTGGCGCCAATGGCCTGATCATCACCAACAATCACGTCGTCGCCGGGGCGGACCAGATTCTTGTCGCGCTGGCCGACCGCCGCGAATATCCCGCCAAGCTGGTGTTCGCCGATGCCCGGCTCGACCTGGCGCTGCTGCGCGTCGACACCAAGGGCGCGGCGCTGCCGGTGATCCGCATGGGCGACAGCGACCGGTCCGAAGTCGGTGACATCACCATCGCCATCGGCAACCCCTTCGGGGTCGGCCAGACGGTGACGACCGGGATTGTTTCGGCCATTGCCCGCACCGGCATCGGCGTGTCGGACTGGCAGTTCTTCATCCAGACCGATGCGGCGATCAACCCGGGCAATTCGGGCGGCGCGCTATTGGATGCGCAAGGCCGGTTGATCGGTATCAACACCGCCATCTATTCGCAAAGCGGCGGGTCGAACGGCATCGGCTTTGCCATTCCGTCGAAGATGGTGCGCGTCTTTCTCAATGCCGCTGACAAGGGCAAATTGGTGTCGGGCTGGATCGGCGTGGAAGGCGAGCCGCTGACCGCCGATAGCGCGCGGCTGGCCGGGCTCGATCGCCCCGGCGGCTTGCTCGTTACCGGCGTCGTGCCGGGCAGTCCGGGGGCAGCGGCGGGTATCCGCGCCGGTGACGTGCTGCGTACCGTCGATGGCAAGGAAGTCGCCGATGGCGGCCAGTTGCGCTATTCGCTGGCCACCGAAGGGGTGGGGCGCACGCTTGACGTGCGGTTGATCCGTGCCGGTAAGGAACAAAGCGTTGCCGTCACGCTGGCGCCGCCGCCGGAACGCCCGGCGCGGCAACTGACCCGGATCGGCGACCAGTCGATTCTCGCCGGGGTAACCATCGCCAATCTGTCGCCGGCCTATGCCCAGGAATTGGGGGTCGGCCTGCCCGAGGAAGGTGTAGTCGTCGTCCAGATTCTCGGCACGGCGCCGGCGGCACGGCTCGGCTTCCTCAAGCCCGGCGACCTTATCGAGGCGGTGGGCGGCCAGCCAGTGAACAGCGTTGCCGATGTTGCGGCGCTGGCGGCCAAGGGTGCCACTTCGCTGCGCTTCAACCGCGGCGGCCAGCGCACGGAATGCGGCGTGACGGCGACGGGGCAATTCGGCTGCCGCAGCTGAGCTGGCGCTTGCCACCAGCAACGTCCGAAAACCGCCAGACTCGGGCGCCTGCTGCCGCTACAAAAGCGCCATGAGCCTGCCTGACCCTGCAACCTGCCATGCCGCGTTGCAGGCGCGCGACCATCGGCTTGACGGGGTGTTCTTCACCTGTGTGAAGACCACCGGCATTTATTGCCGCCCGGTCTGCCCGGCGCGGCCGCCGCTGTTGAAAAATTGTCGCTTCGCTACCAGCGCGGCGGAGGCGGCAAGCTGGGGCTTTCGCGCCTGCAAGCGCTGTCGCCCCGATGCGGCACCGGGCAGCCCGGCGTGGCAGGGCAGCGCCGCCAGCGTGCGCCGCGCGCTCGGGCTTATTGATCAGGGAGCGCTCGACAGCCTTGATGCGCCGGCCCCGGTGGCGGCGCTCGGCGACCGGCTGGGGGTGGGAGAACGCCAGGTACGGCGGCTGTTCGCCCGCCATCTCGGCGTCCCGCCGGTGGCAGTGGCGCAGGCAAAGCGCTTGGCCATCGCCGTCCGTCTTGTCGACGAGGGCAGCCTGCCGATGGCGCGGATCGCCGCCGAAGCCGGTTTCGGCAGTGTCCGCCGTTTTAACGAAGTCTTTCAATCGGCGCATGGCGAAAGCCCCGCCGCGCGCCGCCGCACCAAGGGAGCCGCCATCATGGAATTCGCATTGTCACGCTTTGCCGCGCCGGCGTTCGACCTGCTCATCGTCAGTGACGGCGATGGCGTACTGCGCGCGCTCGATTTCAGCGATTTCGAGGAACGCATGCACCGCCTGCTCGCCAGGCATTATGGCCAATACCGGCTGGTCGAAGCCCCGTTGCCCGCGGCCATTGCCGGCGCGCTCACCGCGTATTTCGGCGGCGATGTGGCGGCGCTCGATGCGCTGCCGGTCGCTACCGGCGGCAGTGATTTCCAGCGCCGGGTGTGGACGGCGCTGCGCCGCATTCCGGCCGGCGAAACCAGCGGTTATGGCGCGCTCGCCGCGCAGTTGGGCCAGCCCGGCGCGGCGCGCGCCGTCGGGCTGGCCAATGGTGCCAATCCCATCGCTATTGTTGTGCCCTGCCACCGCGTCATCGGCGCTTCGGGGGCGTTGACCGGCTATGCTGGTGGCGTAGAGCGCAAGCGCTGGCTGTTGCGCCATGAAGGCGTGGGGACGGGCTGAAAAATCAGATTGGTGAGCTTGACGTTATTTCGCAATAAATTTATGTCTTGCATAAATAAATTGCGAAATACGAAAGGCTCGTGCATGACTTCCGCTACCCATGATCTTCAGGCGAAAAGCCGCTCGCTCCAGTCGTTGTTCGGCTGGGTGTTCGGTTTCGGCACCTTCCTGCTGTTTTCCGAACTTGCCTACAGGCCATTGAAAGCTGTGGTTATGGCTGGCGAGCCCGAAGTTGCAGTCGCTTGGGCTCGATTCGCCGGCATGACGGCCGACGCGCTGCCCAGCCTGGCTTTGCTGGCGGCGCTCTGGTCAGCACGCTCCATGTTCAAGGCAATGGCGACCGGCGATGTACTGTCACCGCGCGGCAGCGCCGCGCTCGGTCGGGTCGGTGACTGGTTGATTGTCAGCGCGATCCTGGGTCTGGTGCTCGGGCCGCTCGACGACAAGTTCGATGCGCTCGGCGCCGCCTATTTCAGCGCGCTGGTCGTGCTTGCGGCGCTCGGCTTGGCGATCCGCCTGCTCGGCCGCATTCATGCGCTGGCCGCCGAGATTGCGGCCGATAATAGCCAGATCATCTGATCATGCCGATCATCGTGACGCTCGACGTGATGCTGGCGCGCCGCAAGCTGCGCGCCAAGGACCTTGCCGCTGCCATCGACATTTCGGAGACCAACCTGTCCCTGCTGCGGTCGGGCAAGGTCAAGGGCGTTCGCTTCGAAACCCTGGAAAAACTGTGCCTCGCTCTTGATTGCAAGCCGGGCGACCTGCTCGATTTCGAAGTTTGAGGCCTCAGCCTTCGAATTCCAGGATAACCGCATCGACGGCCAGCGAATCTCCGGCCTTGGCGAGCACCTTGCCGATCGTTCCGGATTTTTCGGCGCGCAGGATGTTCTCCATCTTCATGGCTTCGACGGTGGCAAGCTGCTGCCCGGCCTCCACCTTGTCACCTTCGGCGACCGCGACGCTGACCACCAGGCCTGGCATCGGGCAGAGCAGGTACTTGCTCATGTCGGGCGCGACCTTGGGGATCATGAAACGCGCCAGCTCGGCAGCGCGCGGCGTGAGCACACGGACGCGATGCGCCGCGCCGCGGGTGGTGACCTTGAGGCCGCTGCCCTGCTTCTCGATGGTCATGCTGCGCGGCTGGCCATCGATCTCGGCTTCGAACAGCGACGATCCGATCCGCCAGTCGGTGGCGACGCCGATATCGGCATCACCGATGGCGATTTCGAAACGGCCACCGTCGCCCGACACGGTGATCGGGATCTGTTCGCCGGCCAGTTCGACAATCCAGTCCTCGCCGTATTCGGCACCATTGCCCGACAATTGCCCGTCGATGAGCTGGGCGCGTTCGGCTTCGATCGCCTGCACGACGCCGGCGGCAGCGGCGATGGCGAGGCGCGTTTCGGCATCGACCGGCGCGCCGTTGAAGCCATCGGGATATTCTTCGGCAATGAAGCCGGTGGTGACATTGTCTCCGGCCTGAAAGCGCGGGTGTGCCATGATCGCCGACAGGAAATCGATATTGTGGCTGATGCCGCGGATGAGATAGCGGTCGAGCGCATCGGCCTGGGCGGCGATCGCCTGCGCCCGTGTCGGGGCATAGGTGATCAGCTTGGCGATCATCGGATCATAGAACATGCTGATCTCGGCACCTTCGGCGACGCCGGTATCGATGCGGACCAGTGAGGCTCCGTTACGTCCGGCTTCGGGCGGCTGGCAGGCCGACAGGCGGCCGATCGAGGGCAGGAAGCCGCGATACGGATCTTCGGCATAGACGCGGGTTTCGATCGCCCAGCCATCGAGGCGGACATCGGCCTGGGTGAAGGGCAGGGCTTCGCCGGCGGCGACGCGGATCATCAGTTCGACGAGATCGAGCCCGGTGATGCATTCGGTGACCGGGTGTTCGACCTGGAGCCGCGTGTTCATTTCAAGGAAATAAAAGCTGCGGTCGGCGCCGGCGATGAACTCCACCGTGCCGGCGCTGGTGTAGCCGACGATCTTGGCGAGCGCGACGGCCTGTTCGCCCATCGCCTTGCGCATTTCGGGGGTGACGAAGGGCGAAGGGGCTTCCTCCACGACCTTCTGGTGACGGCGCTGGATCGAACAGTCGCGCTCGTTCAGGTAGATGACGTTGCCATGGGCATCACCGATCAACTGGATTTCGATATGGCGCGGCTGTTCGATGAATTTTTCGATGAACACCCGGTCATCACCGAAGCTGGCCAGCGCCTCGCGCTTGACGCTTTCAAAGCCTTCGCGGACATCGGCTTCGCTCCACGCCAGCCGCATGCCTTTGCCGCCGCCGCCGGCGCTGGCCTTCATCATCACCGGATAGCCGATGCCGCCGGCGATTTCGACGGCATGGTCGGTGCCGTTGATTTCCCCGACAAAACCCGGGACGACCGAAACGCCCGCAGCGAGTGCGCGGCGCTTTGATTCGATCTTGTCGCCCATTGCGGCAATGGCGCTGGCCGGCGGGCCGATGAAGGCGATGCCGGCGGCGCTCAAGGCTTCGACGAAGCTGGCGCGTTCGGACAGGAAGCCATAACCGGGGTGAACCGCCTCGGCACCGGTGGCGAGGCAGGCAGCGATGATCTTGTCGGCAACCAGATAGGATTCACTCGCCGGTGACGGGCCGATGTGGACAGCTTCGTCTGCCATGCCGACGTGCAGCGCGTTGGCATCGGCGTCGGAATAGACCGCGACAGTGGCGATGCCCATGGCGCGGGCGCTGCGAATCACCCGGCAGGCGATTTCCCCGCGGTTGGCGATCAGGATCTTTTTGAACATGCGCTGGTTGGCCCCGTACGTAACGAACGCACTTCCTTAGGTCGTGAACGCTGGAATGGCTAGGGTCGAGACGCGCAGGATTTTGGTGTCCGGCACGCGGCTCCGCGGGCGCGGTGGGAGGCATCGCAACCGGCGTGGCCGGGCGCTGCGGCGAAAGCACAGCGCCCCCGCTCGGCATGGCCGGGCAGGGGCGGTTGCGTGGCGCCGATAGCGGTTGCGTGGCGCTGGGAGCGGGCGCGCGCTGCGGCGGCTTGGCTTAGCGCGCCGAAGCGACGGTGACGTTGGCGCGGTTGAGCATGGCCTTGACCTGGGGCTGCACGGCGGAGCGGGCTTCTTCGCGGCAGGCGCGCAACGCTTCGGCTTCATCACGATCACCGAAAACCGGGGCGCCGCACAAAGTACCGATAGCGGCATTGACGCGTCGTTCGAGCATTTGCCGCCCGCGTGGCGTGGCAAGATCGAGATTCGTCGTCGAAATCGAGACCTGATCATTCAATAGGTGCGTGTCGGCCATGGCAGGAGCTGCAATAGTCATGAGAACCATTGTCATTCCGGCGAGCAGGCCGTTGGTGACAAGGGGCGATGCGAACTTACCTGTCATTGATATTCTCCTTCACGCACTCTGGCGATAGATGATTTCCTTTTACCCGATTTGCGTTTCAACTCGGGAAGCACTGACCTTGCGGCCCGTGAGTGAAAACTGCGCGCGTTTAGGGATGGGATCAAGTGGTTTGTGTCATCAAACTGTCATCAAAGTCCGCTAATGTCATCCTCGTAGCAGTCTCGTTTTCGGCAAATGGACGCCAAGTCAATGACTTGACCAGTCGCGTCCCTGTGCAAGTTTTTTTTCATGTGACAGTTTTTGGCGTCTCCAGACGGCTGCCAGTGCCGCGTTTGCCGGCTTTTCGCGCCCGATTCAGCCACGGGGGCCGAGTCAGCCGCTGCCGATCACGCCGGTTTGGCGACCATCAGCCAGGTTGCCGCGACCAGCGGCACGGTGGCGACCAGCCCCCAGGCAAGCCAGGCCCGGCTGGCCCGGCGGTAGGCGGCGGGCACGGCACCGCCATCGGCAAAGTCGCGCGCCAGGCGGGCCTGGGTGATCTGCAGCGGCACGATCCGTCCCAGCCAGACCAGCCCAGAGCTTAGGAACAGCAGTTGTGCCCCCGCCAGCCAGCGGCTGCCGAACAGATCGATCCCCGCCAGCCATGCCATGCCATAGCCGCCGCCCATCGTCAGGATGACGCCCCACACGGTCATCGCCCAATCGGTATAGGTGACGAGTTTCTGGGCAAAGCCGAGCACCTGCGGCCGGCCATCGCGATCGGCGAAGAATTTCCAGATGGCGGTGACGGTGATGTTGCCCATCAACATCACCACGCCGGTGATGTGCAGGAATTTCAGCAGGTCATACAGCGTCGGCGCGAACATGGCACCGGCATAGCCCCGGCTGGCGTGCAGTGCAAAAGCTCAGCCAGCGCCGCACCGGCACGCCGCGCCGGGCGCCGGGGGTTATTTTGCGGCGCTGTACACCGTCTCGCCGGCCTTTATCGTTTCCAGCACCTTGATATCCTTGATCGTGGCGGGTGGCACCGTCAGCGGGTTCTTGTCGAGGATGACAAAATCGCCGAGCTTGCCGGTCTCGATGCTGCCCTTGCTGGCCTCCTCGAAATGCTGGTACGCTGGCCAGATCGTCATCGCCTGCAACGCTTCCAGCGCGGTCAGCCGCTGGTCGGGGCCAAGCACATGGCCGCTGCGGGTCGTGCGGTTGACGGCGCTGTCGAACACCCGCATCGAATTGGGAAACGTGACCGGCGCGTCATGGTGGATGCTCAGCATCATCCCGGCGTCGCGCACGGCGCGGGTGGGCGAGATGAATTCGGCGCGCACCGGCCCTGCCACCGATTCGCGGTGCCAGTCGCCCCAATAGAAAGTGTGCATCGGGAACAGCGCCGGAAACACGCCCAGCGCCTTCAGCGGCGCAATCTGATCGCGCCGCAGATATTGGCCGTGGATCATCACCGTGCGCCGGTCGCTGCCGCCGAACTGTTTTTGCGCGACCCCCACAGTGCGGATCATTTCATCGATCGCGGCATCGCCATTGGCGTGGATCATCAACTGCCAATTGTTACGATACGCCATGTCGACCCAGCCCTGCGCTTCGCCGGGCTTGGGAAAGGCCGCATAGCCGGCGTAATCGGGCTTTTGCCCTGCCGGCACCTGGAAATAGGGTTGGGTGAACCACGCCGTCTTGCCCTGCGGCGAACCATCAAAGGTCAGCTTCACCCCGCCGATGCGAAAATGATCGGTATAGCTGGCGCTGACCAGTGGCCCGTGCAGCACCGGCTTGTCGTGCAGCGTGATGAGATCGGGATAGGAAACCACGTCGATCTTCAGGATGCCGGCGCGGGCGGCGCCGGTCAGCATCGCCAACGACTGCGCATCGGTCTTGCCGTCCTGCACCGTGGTATAGCCATTGGCCATGTAGATTTTCTGCGCCGCCGCCAGTGTCGCCAAGCCTTGCGCCGGCGTCGATTTGGGGAACAGCTTGTAGGCAGCCAGCCCCAGCGCGCTTTCTTCCAGCACGCCATTGGGTGTCTTGCCATCGGCTTCGCGCTGGATGACGCCGCCGGACGGATCGGGCGAGGCCGCAGTGATGCCGGCGCGTTCGAGCGCCAGGCTGTTGAAGGCGCCAAGGTGCCCCGATTGGTGGATGATCATGATCGGGATTTCGGTCGAAACCGCGTCAAGCTCGGTCCGTGTCGGCGCGCGGCGCTCCGCCAGTTGCGAATCGTCATAATCGAACCCTACCGCCAGCCCGGCCTTGGCCGCGGGTGCCGTGGCGATGAAATCGCGCATGATGCGCTGGATATCGGCGATCGAGGTTGCCGGGCCATCGGGCGGCGGCAGCAGGTTTGCCGAAATCGCCTGCATGGCAACGCCGCTGATATGGCCATGGCCATCGACAAAGCCCGGCACCAGCGTGCGCCCGGCGAGATCGACAAGCCGCGTCGCCTTGCCCTGTTCGGCCCGCATGACCGCCGCCTTTTTGCCGACAGCGACGATATGGCCGTTCTTCACCGCCACCGCTTCGGCGCGGGGGTTCTTGTCGGCAACAGTCAGGATCGTGCCGCCGAACCAGATGATATCGGCATCGGCAGCCAGCGCGGCGTTGCCGATAAGCGCCGAGGCGGCGCCAGCAAGCAGCGCGGCGGTGAGCAAGTGACGGACCATGATGAAGCCTCCTGTCGGCGAATCGCGTGCAGCGCCGCTCGTTCTTATGCCCTGCGGCCCGGCCGGTCGCCAACCGCAAAACCCGGCTGCGCCCGGGCGCGTTACCGGGCGTTGCCGCTGTTTTCGGCAAGCCAGGCGCTGAAGCGCTGCGCGTCGTTCTGGTTGTAGACAATGTCGCTGATGACGAGCCGTCCCCCCGGGCCGCGCGCCAGCAGCAGGCGATCGTGCCAGCCATGTGCGGGATCGCCCTTGGGGGCATAGGCCAGATCGATACGCATCGGCGTTTCGACTGTCGGCACACAGCTTTCGAGGCCATCCGGGAACGACACAAGGCGCAGCCCGTCGCCCAGCGGCGGCTTTTCGCCCGGGTTGGCCTTGCGGAACGCTGCATCCACGCTGCGCAGCCGGGCGACCGCGGCCTGGAGCGCCGGTGACATCAACGCCTCGGCGCCTGGCTCGACATTGGCCTGCACAGCCCGGCAGAAATCCAGACCCAATTGCTTGGGCTCGCTGGCCGGGATCGTGCCGCGGCATGACGCCAGCAGCAACAGCAATAATCCGCTAAAGCGGGATATTGTCATGTTTCTTCCAAGGGTTCTCGAGACGCTTGCTGCGCAGCTTCTGCAGGCCCCGGGCGATGCGCTTGCGGGTCGAATGCGGCATGATCACTTCGTCGATGAAGCCCTTTGAGGCGGCGACAAAGGGGTTGGCGAAGCGCGCTTCATATTCGGCGGTGCGCTCGGCGATTTCTTCCGCCGATTTGCCGCGGAAGATGATCTCCACCGCGCCCTTGGCACCCATCACGGCGATTTCGGCGGTTGGCCAGGCATAGTTGAGGTCACCGCGCAGATGCTTGGAGGCCATCACGTCATAGGCGCCGCCATAGGCCTTGCGGGTGATGACGGTGATCTTGGGCACCGTCGCTTCGGCATAGGCGAACAACAATTTGGCACCATGTTTGATGATGCCGTTATGCTCCTGCGCCACGCCGGGCAGGAAGCCGGGAACATCGACAAAGGTGACGATGGGGATGGAAAAGGCATCGCAGAAGCGCACGAAGCGCGCCGCCTTCTTGGACGAATTGATGTCCAGGCAGCCGGCCAGCACCATCGGCTGGTTGGCGACGATGCCGACGGTATGGCCTTCAATGCGGGCAAAACCGATGATGATGTTGCCGGCATGGAAGGGCTGGAGCTCGAAGAACTCGCCTTCATCGGCGACCTTCCGGATCAGCTCATGCATGTCATAGGGCTTGCTCGCCGATGGCGGCACCAGCGTGTCGAGGCTCGGCTCGATCCGCGCCGGATCATCCGCCGACGGGCGATAGGGCGAACCGTCGCGATTGTTGAGCGGCAGGAAATCGAAGAACTGCCGGGTGCGCAGCAGCGCATCGACATCGTCTTCCATCGCCACATCGGCGACGCCCGATTTGGTGGTGTGGCTGATGGCGCCGCCCAGATCTTCCTGGCTGACGACTTCGTTGGTGACGGTCTTCACGACATCGGGGCCGGTAACGAACATGTAGGACGAATCCTTCACCATGAAGATGAAGTCGGTCATTGCCGGTGAATAGACCGCGCCGCCCGCGCACGGCCCCATGATCAGGCTGATCTGCGGGACAACGCCCGAGGCCAGCACGTTGCGCTGGAAGACTTCGGCATAGCCGCCGAGCGACGCGACGCCCTCCTGGATGCGGGCGCCGCCGCTGTCGTTGAGGCCGATGACGGGGGCGCCGACCTTCATCGCCATATCCATGATCTTGCAGATCTTCTGGGCATGTCGTTCCGACAGCGAGCCGCCGAAGACGGTGAAATCCTGCGAAAATACAAAGACCAGCCGGCCGTTGATGGTGCCCGAGCCGGTGACGACGCCATCGCCGGGGATGACCTGTTCGGCCATGCCGAAATCGACGCAATTATGTTCGACATACATGTCGAGTTCTTCGAACGAATCGGGATCGAGCAATATGTCGAGCCGCTCGCGCGCGGTCAGCCGGCCCTTCTTGTGCTGGGCCTCCACGCGCTTGGGGCCACCGCCGGCACGGGCGGCTTCGCGGCGGCGTTCAAGTTCGGCAAGGGTCTTGAGCATCATGTTCCCCGTTTAGATCGGCTTTGCTTAGCAGCGGCGGCGGTGAGGTAAAGAGCGGAACGCATCTCCCCGCCCCGCGGGGTGGTGCAATTCAGATAAGCCGCAGCATCGCCACCGCCGCCGCCAGATCATCCCGGCGTTCTTTGTGCCCGGCTTCGGCAAGCGGGTCCTTGCCCCATTGCTCGGCCTGCCACAATTCATCGAGATGGCCGATGGTCCAGGCTTCGTCGGCGTCCATGGCGCCTTGGGCCACGGCCAGGCCGATCACTGCCGATCCCGAAATGGTGACGACGGGGTTGAGCGCCGCCAGATGAAAGGCATCGAAGCCGCGATAGGCAGCGCCGAGGCGCGCCAGCGTGGCGGGCGGTTGGGCCAGATGGATGATGCCGGCGACGAGGGTGAAATTCACATCGTAACGCGCCCGCGCCCAGGCCAGCCACGGGTCCCAATGCGCCGCCTGATGCGCGACCAGCACGGGCGGATGTTCGGCGCGATAGGCGAGCAGTTCATTTTCGGCAAAGACCGAAAGGCCATCGGCAAACGGGATGAGATCGGGCGCCACCCGGTCGATGGCGGCGTTCGACAGCCCGGTCAGCGGCATGGTGCGGGGCTGGATCTCCTCGCCTTGCGCAGTCCATTCCGCCGCGATGGCTTCGGCCAGCGCCCGGGTCGGCACCGCCAGCGCGGCGCGCGCCGGCGTGCGCAGCGGC
>CAJAHV010000391.1 GCA_903939555.1 uncultured Alphaproteobacteria bacterium
ATGTTTTCGACGGGTACATAGAGCTTGCTGCCGCCGTCATAGCTCAACGCGACGCAATCATGCGGGCGGCGGGCGATCTCGATGGCGACCAGGCCTTCGTAGCGACCGATGCCGTGCTCGCGGTGGACGAGCAGGTCACCCGGCGTCAGCATCGACAGTTCGGCCATGAAGGCATCGGCCTTGCGCGCCGAGCGCTTGCGGCGGACGAGGCGGTCGCCGAGCATGTCCTGTTCGGTGAGCACCAGCAGCGATGATTTCGGTTCGCTGCGGGTGAAGCCGTGTTCCAATGGCACGACGGTGAGGGCGATCTGGCCCTTCGCCGTCAGCCCGAGTGCTTCCTGCCAGCTGCCGGCATCGGCGAGGCCGGCAACGCCTTCATCGCCCAGCAGCCCCTTGAGGCGTTCGCGGGCGCCGTTCGAATAGCTGGCGAGGATGACGCGGTCACCGGCGCTGCGCCGGGCATCGACATGGGCTTTGATCGCTTCATAGACCGGCGGGCCGCCGCTGGCCTGGGCGATGCGTTCGGGGGCGAAATCGCGTGGCCCGTCAGCGTCGCAGACGATGGTGTTGCGGGTGCCATCGGGCACGTTGAACGGCGAGGCGATATGCACGGCGCGCGCCTTGAGCATCGCCTGCCATTCATCGGGGGACAGATAGAGCGCGGCCGGCGGCAGCGGGCGGTAGCTGCCTTTCTTGCCCGACAAGGCGGCGGTGCGATTGTCGTGATAATCGGCGATGGCGGCGAAGCGATCCTCGGCCGCCTTGTCGGCACCGGCCTCGCGGACGATGACTGTGCCGGGGCCGAGATAGTCGAACACCGTGCCCAGTTGCGGCTCGAACAATGGCAGCCAATGTTCCATGCCGGCGAGGCGGCGGCCATCGGAGACGGCTTCATAGACGGGATCGCCGGTGGCGGTGGTGCCGAAGCGATCGAGATAGCCGCTGCGGAAGTTTTTGATGCGGGCTTCGTCGAGGAGGACTTCGCTGACCGGCAACAGGGTGAAGCCGTCGGCGGCGCCGAGGCTGCGCTGGGTGGCGGGATCGAAACGGCGCAGGGTTTCGACCTCGTCGCCGAAGAAATCGAGCCGCAGGGCGTCCGCAGAGCCGGCCGGCATCAGGTCGAGCAATGAACCGCGCACCGCGTATTCGCCGGCTTCGACAACGGTGTCGGTGCGCACAAAGCCATTGGCGGCGAGCTTGGCCGCCAGCGCGTCACGATCGATGCGGGTGCCGGCGGTAATCTGCGCCGTCAATGCGGCGATGCGGTCGGGGGGCAGGGTGCGCTGGCTGATGGCGTTGATGGTGGTGACAAGCAATTGCGCCTGCGCTGGCGGCACGGCGAGCGCCGCCAGCGCCGCCAGCCGTTCGGCAGCAACGCGCAGGCCGGGGGAGGCGCGGTCATAGGGCAGGCAATCCCATGCCGGCAGGGTGATGACCTCGATTTCCGGGGCGAAATAGGTGACGGCTTCGGCCAGCGCGCGGGCGCTGCTGTCGTCGGCGGCGATGAACACGGCGCGGCTGCCACCGCGGCGCTCGGCATCGGGGTTGAAGACGGCGCGCGCCACATCGGCCATCAGCCAGGGCAGAAAGCCCGACGCGCAGCGCGCCAGCGTCAGCGGCGCCGTGGCGGCGACGAAACGACGAAGATCGATCATAGGGTCACCTGCCCGCTTTGAAGCGGGCCGGAGGCGCCGGGTCAGCGCATCGCGACGGCGACATAGTCGAGCCTTTGCAGCGCATCCATCATCGGCCCGCCAAAAGCGTCCGGCACGACGATCGTGCCGAAGGCCCAGCCCATGACATCGACATCCTGTTCATCGAGCAGCGCTTCGAACCAGCGCAATTCGGTATCATTCCAGCCGGCGGCAAAACGGTCAGCAAAGCCGCCGATGAGCAGATCGGCTTCCTTGGTGCCGCGATGCCAGGCGCGAAAGCGCAGGCGGCGAAGGCGATGGTCGAGGCTGACCTCAGCTGTCATGCGAATGCGCTCCGAGAATAAATCGCCGCGTTCCGGCACGGAAACGCGACAAACGCCGCGCCCCCGTTTCAAAGCGGGCGCGCGGCGGCTATGACTGTTCTAACCATGCGGCCTGCCATCCTCAACCCGCTGTTCGCCGAAACCGCTACCCTCAAAGGGGTGGGGGCGGCATTGGTGCGGCAATTGGCG
The DNA here is from genome assembly GCA_903939555.1 of uncultured Alphaproteobacteria bacterium. Taxonomy (GTDB): domain Bacteria; phylum Pseudomonadota; class Alphaproteobacteria; order Sphingomonadales; family Sphingomonadaceae; genus Sandarakinorhabdus. The sequence continues at coordinate 2,168 of CAJAHV010000391.1, forward strand.
CGGCTCAAGCTCAATCGTGCGCTCGATCTGCTGTTCCATCTGCCGATCATGGCGATCGACCGGGTGCAGGTCGATCATATCGACGAATCGCTCGTCGGCCGGCCGATCATCGTCGTGCTGACCATTGTGCGCCACGATGCGGGCGGTCCGCGCAGCCCCTTGCGGGTGCGCGCCGTCGACGGTGGCGGGCAATGGGTCGATCTGGTCTTCTTCGGCCAATCGGGGGCCTGGGCGCGGGCGAAACTGCCCGTCCAGGAACAGCGGCGCATCACCGGCAAGCTCGATCGCTATGGCCAGACCTTGCAGATCGGCCATCCCGATATCGCGCTGCCGGGCGAGGCGATGGGGCCGATGCTGCGTGAACCCGTCTATCCGCTCACCGAAGGGGTCACCAACAAGCGTATGGCGCAATTGGCGGCGCTGGCGCTGGCGCGCGCGCCGGACCTGCCGGAATGGATCGAGCCGAGCGTGCGTGAGCGCCAGGGCTGGGCCAGCTGGCATGACAGTATTGCCGCCGCGCACGCCCTGACCGGAGAGGGCAAGGCCAAGGACCGGCTGGCCTATGACGAGCTGCTGGCCAACCAACTGGCGCTGCTGCTGGTGCGGCGTGACACTCGTTTGCGCCGTGGTCGCGCGCTGGCTGGCGATGGCCGGCTGACCGGGCCGCTGGTGCAGCGCCTGCCTTGGTCACTGACTGCGGCGCAGACCCGTGTACTGGGTGAAATCAGCGGCGACATGGCGCAATCCTCGCCGATGCTGCGGTTGCTGCAGGGCGATGTCGGGTCGGGCAAGACGCTGGTCGCGCTGCTGGCGATGCTGGTGGCGGTGGAAGCCGGCGCCCAGACGGCCTTGCTGGCACCGACGGAAATATTGGCGCGCCAGCATTTTGCCAGCATCACCCGCATGCTGGGCGACCTCCCGGTGCGCGTCGGCATTCTCACGGGGCGCGACAAGGGCAAAGTCCGCGCCGATCTGCTCGACGATCTCGCGATGGGACGAATCGACATCCTGATCGGCACCCATGCCATTTTTCAGGAAGCGGTCGATTATCACGATCTCGGGCTGGTCGTCGTTGATGAACAGCATCGTTTCGGCGTGGCGCAGCGGTTGATGCTGGCGAGCAAGGCCAAGGCACCGCCGCACCTGCTGGCGATGACGGCAACACCGATCCCGCGCAGCCTTGCGCTGACCAATTATGGCGAAATGGACGGGTCGCAGATCGATGAGCTGCCACCCGGGCGGCAGCCGATTGAAACCCGGGTGATGGCGGTGGAGCGCAGCGAGGAAGTGATTGCCGCGCTCGGCCGGCATCTGGCGGCGGGCGGTCAGGCCTATTGGGTGTGTCCGTTGGTCGAAGGCAGCGAAAATGGTGATGAAGCCGCGGCGGAATTGCGCGCCGCCGAACTCAAGGCGCGCTTCGGGCCGACTGTCGGCATGGTGCATGGCCGCATGAAGCCGGCCGAAAAGGATGCGGTGATGGCCGATTTCGCCGGTGGCGGGCTCGGGCTGCTGGTGGCGACGACGGTGATCGAAGTCGGTGTTGATGTGCCCAATGCGACGCTGATGATCATCGAGGCGGCGGAACGCTTTGGCCTGGCGCAGTTGCACCAGTTGCGCGGGCGGGTCGGGCGCGGCAGCGGGCGCTCGGTCTGCCTGTTGCTGCGCGGGCCTGAGCTGTCGGAAACCGCCAAGGCCCGGCTCAAGCTGATGCGCGAGACCAATGACGGCTTTCGTATCGCCGAGGCGGATCTGGCCTTGCGCGGCGCCGGTGAAATCCTTGGCCATCGCCAATCGGGCGAAGCGGCCTTCCGCGTCGCCGATCCGGAACGCACCGCGAAATTCGTCGCCATGGCGCGGGATGATGCCCGGTTGCTGCTCGACCGCGATGGCGGGCTCGAAGGGCCACGCGGCCAGGCGGCGCGGGTGCTGCTCTATCTGTTCGAACGTGATGCCGGTGTTGCACTGCTGCGTTCGGGGTGACGGCTGCACCTGCAATGGTTATACTTGCTCGGGAACAAGAGATTGGTTGTGGCGATGTGGCGTATCCTGTTGACGATTTTGCTGGCGGTGGCTTCGCCAGCCAGAGCGGCGGCCGTGTCGCCTGGGGTGATGACGCCACTCGATGCCGGCATGGCCGCCTATGCTGGCGGCGACTACCGCGGCGCGCGCGCGCAATTGCGGCCGCTGGCTGATCGCGGCTCGGCGATTGCCGAAACCGTGCTGGGGGTGATGGCCGCCAAGGGACAGGGCCGCGCCGCCGATCCGGCTGTGGCGGTCGGCTGGTGGCTGCGCGCCGCCAATCGCGGTTATGCGCCGGCGCAACTGGCGCTTGCCAAGGCGCTGGCCAGCGGGCGTGGCGTGGGGGCTGATCCGCGCCGGGCCTGGGTGTGGGCACGGCTGGCAGCGGACGCTGGCGCAGGGACAGGCGTGGCAGTGGAAGCCGGGTCGCTGGCGGACGGGCTGGCGCGGCGGTTTTCGGCACCAACGCTGGCCGAGCTGAAGGCCGAACGGGCGGCCTGGCGTTCGTGGCCGTGACCTTTGCTTCCGCCCCTGCAGGGGCGGAAGGGATCGGTGCCGGGCCATGGATTCATCAGGTCCTGACCCTAGAAGCGACGGAAACAACCAAGGACAGGGACAAAGCCCGTGCTGGTATCGGGCGGGCAGGAACGTCTGCCGCCTCGCTGGCCGACCCTGCGCCTGTCGGCGCATTGCGCTGCCCCCGACGGGTGCTGCACCCGGTGACGCGCGCAAGGCGATTGCGGCCAGAGGATCTGTAAGCCGGGTTCTGTCTGGGGCTTGCACCCCTGGACGATCATTCCTCTAGGACGCCGGTTACCCGGCGCCTCAAGCAACCAACCCGGACGACGGGGCCGGTTCCTGCCCTGCGGGCTTGCGCCTGCGTGCCGTCCCTATTCGGTCTTGCTCCCGGTGGGGTTTGCCATGCCGCTTCGGTTACCCGTCGCGCGGTGCGCTCTTGCCGCACCCTTTCACCCTTGCCTGTCTCGTCCCGAAGGACGCCCATCGGCGGTCTGCTCTCTGTGGCACTGTCCCTGGGGTCGCCCCCGCCGGGCGTTACCCGGCACCGCGTTCCGTGGAGCCCGGACTTTCCTCCCCCGATCCGGTCTTGCGACGTTCCCGGCGGCGATCGCCCGATCCTCTGACCGCGTCGCGGCTCTAACAGCTTGCGCCGGACAGGGCCAGCCGCCAAAGCACGACCATGATCGAGATTGCCGATGGCGCCAGCGCTTTCACCGTGCCCGCCGAAACCATCGCCGCCGGGTTGAACCTCGCCGCAGGCGACGTGCAGCCGCTGCTCAAGGCCGGCGTGATCACAGCTTCGGTCGAAGCCGGAGTGGATGATGATCTTGGCACCTTCCGGCTGACCTTTTCCACTCGGCATCGCCGCTTGCGGCTGATCGTGGATGTGCTGGGTGATGTCGTGTCGCAATCGGTGCTTGATTTCGGCAGCCAGCCATTGCCGCCCGCAACGCGCCGGCCAGGGGCTGTCTGACGTTCGCGAGCGTGGCAGCACTTCGGTTCATCGCAAAAACCCCGGATGGGGGTTGTAACATTACATTTTTGTCATGAATATGCACATTGCGGGCCGGGCCCCTCTGGCGATCGAAAGATCGTGATGTCGGACCGCATCGGGCAACCGATGCCGCCGACGTTGCGAAATATCCCGGCAATCGCTGCCCGATCGATGAAACCATCGTTGGGAGTGTGAAATGTCCAATATCGACCTGTACCGCCTGGCTGTCATGAAAAACCGGCTCGACGCGGCAATTTTAGCCGAAGTCACAAAACGAATTCCTGATGCAATCCGGCTCGCGCGACTGAAAAAGCTGCGCCTGGCGATCAAGGATCGGATCGTCAGCGGCGGTCGTCGGCCAATCTTTGCCTGAATGCCGACATGATATCTGCCCCGGCCGCCACGTCAGCGTCGGCCGGGGAAATTACCGACTTTACACGCAAATTGCCCGGGCCGCTCTAGCCGATGCGGCGCCGGTGACGCTGGCGCAGCGTGAGGCCCAGGATGACCAGAATGATGCCAAAGCCGAGCGTATAGGCGCCGAACCACAGGGTCAGCGCCACCACGCCCGCCACCGGCTCGACCAGCAGCAGAATGCCCCACACCAGCGACAACAGGCCAGCGGTCGCCAGCCACCAGCGGCCATGGTCGATCGGCAGCCGGAAGGCGGCAAACAGCAGCGCGCCGCCGCCGACAATTGCCCAAAAGGCGAGGATGAGCAGGAACACGCCGATGGCAATCAGCGGCATCAGTAGCGCCGCCGCCGCAGCGCCCAGGCTGACGAAACCCAGGAACAGCAGCCAGCCCCATTTTTGCCGTGCCCGCGCCGCGCGCACCGCCGAAACAAGGGCGGCAATGCCTTCAGCGACCGAATAGATGGCAAACAGCAGTACCAGCGCGCCGACGGTAGCCAGCGGTTGCACTAAGGCGATGATGCCGATGGTGATGCCCAGCAGCCCGCGCAGGACGATCAGGCCCCAGTCACGCGCCAGAACGGTGCCCATCCGGTAATCGACATCAAATATGGTGGAGGTGATCATCGACCCGGCTCCCGCTACGCAAACGGAGCCTATCATACCAGATTGCCGCCGGCTGACCTACTCCGGCCTATAGCGTAGCGGCGTCCACCCGGTCGGCCCAGGCGGCCAATGCCGGGCGGGCATCGTGCAGCGCCTTGCCCTCGATGGTGCGGTCGAGCACGAAGACCATGGCGCGTACCGCGATATCGGCGATGCTGATGCTGTCGCCGACCAGCCAGTTGCGGCCTGTCAGCTTGGCATCGAGCCCATCATAATGGCGGGCGAGTTCCGCCGTCACCTGCGTTTCCGACTTGCGGCCCAGACCTTGCGTTTTGGCCACCTTGGCGAGCGCGCCCGGAATGAACCTGCCCATGATCGATTTTTTCAGGCCGGTTTCCATGTGCAGCAGATCATCGACGAAGCTGGCGGCATTCTGCGGCCAGCTGCGCATCGTCAGGTCGAAGAAATACAGGCTTTCATCGGCCCAGTCCTCGAGGATCAGCGCGTCGGCACGGTCACGCGGGTCGGCGGGAATGAGGCGCGGCTCGGGCGCTATCTTGTCGAGATGGCGGATGATATCGGTTGAATCGACAATGATCGTGCCGCCAAAATCCACCGCCGGGAACTTGCCCGTCGGACTTATGTGCTTGAACTTGCCGGGTGGCAGGACGGGGATTTCGACGATGTCCCAGGCAATACCCTTCAGCGTCATGGCGCGGCGCACCTTGTCGCAATAGGGCGAAATCCAATATTGGTAGAGGACAGGTTTCATGGTGTCTCCCATCGCGCTGCGGCGTCGTCGTCGCTGGTCTTTGCGGCGACCCAGCGTTGCTCGTCACCGCGGTCTTCCTGCTTCCAGAAAGGGGCGCGGGTCTTCAACCAGTCCATCAGGAACTCGGCTGCCGCAAAGGCCGCGCCACGATTCGCGCTGGCGATGGCGACAAGTACGATCGGGTCGCCAGGCAACAGCCGGCCATGGCGATGGATGACGGTGCCGCCGAGCAGCGGCCAGCGTGCCCAGGCTTGGGCAGCGATGGCGGCAATCTGGCGTGCCGTCATCGCCGGATAATGTTCCAGCGTCAGCGCGGTGAGGCCATCATCGGCGCGCACGAGTCCCGTGAAGCTGACGATCGCGCCGATGTCGCTGCGCCCGGCCGCCAGCGCCGCGGCTTCGGCGCCCGCGTCAAAGGCTTCGGCCTGGACGCGGGTCGTGATCATCCCCCGGTCACCGGCGGGAAGATGGCGATCTCGCGCGCGTCGGCGATGGCGGCGTCGCTGCTGACAAAATCTTCATCTATCGCGATCCGGATGGCGGCGCGGTCGGCCAGTGCGGCAGCATGGCCGGGCGACAGGGTGGCGAGGTGATCGAGCAGGGCAGTGACCGTGGTGACACCGGCAGGCAGCGCCAGCCGTTCTTCGTCCCGTCCAATGCGTTCGCGCACCCAGGCAAAATACAGCAGCGTGATCATGACAGGTTCTTCACGGCAGTTGCGTCACGCCATGTGCTTCAGGCCGACGCGCAGATAATCATAGCCGGTAACCAGCGTCAGCCCGGCGGCGATCCAGAGGCACGCCATGCCGATTGCCAGCGCGGGCAACCACGGCAGCAGCGTATCGGCTGAGCCGGCGAGCACCAGCGCCCCGAGCGCGATCATCTGGAACGCTGTTTTCCATTTGGCCAACGCCGATACCGGCAACGACACCTGCAATGTCGCCAGATATTCGCGGAGGCCCGAGACGATTATCTCACGTAACAGGATGATCAGCGCTGCCACGACGGCCAAACCGTGCACGATTCCCGAATCGACCAGCATGACAATGACCGCAGCAACCATGATCTTGTCGGCGATCGGATCGAGAAAAATGCCGATCTTGGACACCGTGCCGTTGGCGCGGGCGAGATAGCCGTCGAAATAATCTGTCACGCCGGCAACGGTATAGACGACAAAGGCGGCCAGCCACTCCCATTGGCCATCACCCCACATCAGCGCCACGAGAAGCGGCACCGCGACAATGCGGCTGAGGGTCAGCAGATTGGGGAGGCTGGACAACACGGTACAACCCTAGGCAAATCCGCGCGCCAGCGAAAGTTAGTCTTTTGGAGAATCCCATGAATGTCAGTGAAGCCATTGCCTCGCGCCGGTCGGTGCGCGGCTTTCTCGATACGCCCGTTGATCCGGCAGTGATCCGGCGCGTGGTCGAAAAGGCGGCGCGGGCGCCTTCGGGGGGCAATCTCCAGCCCTGGCATATCGATGTGGTGGCGGGTGAACCGCTGGCGGAGCTGAAGGCGATCATGCGCACCCGCATGGCCGAGGCTCCGGGCGGCGAGCCCGCCGAATATGACATCTACCCCAAGGTGCTGCCGTCGCCATACAAGGACTATCGCTTTGCGGTGGGCGAGGAATTGTACCGCGCGCTCGGCATCCCGCGTGAAGACAAGATGCAGCGGATGATGTGGTTTGCCCGCAATTTCCAGTTCTTCGGCGCGCCGGTCGCCTTGTTCTGCAGCGTCGCGAGGACCATGGGGCCGCCGCAGTGGAGCGATCTTGGCATGTATCTCCAGTCGCTGATGCTGCTGCTGCGCGAGGAGGGGCTCGATTCCTGCCCGCAGGAGTGCTGGGCGATTTATCCTGCGACAATCGGTGGTTTTCTCGGGATGCCCGAGGACCGCATGCTCTTCACCGGCATGGCGATCGGCTTTAAGGATGAAGCCGATCCGGCGAACGCGGCGCGAGCCGACCGCGCTCCGCTGGCGGATTTTGCGACCTTTCGCGGCATCTGACGCCGGCGGTCGCCCAAGGGGGGATAAAACCGCTTGTTTGATTCTGTATCGATTGGTCGGCGCGGTTTCCTGGGAGCAGCGCTGGCCGGCGCTGCGGCGCTGGTAGTGCCGGCATCAGCCAACGCAGCCAGGCCGTTGACCGTCGATCCACGGTTGATGAACCGCGCGCTGACGGCGTTCAACAAGCATCGCAGCGCGGTACGCCGTGCCGATGTCATTGCGATTGCTGATTATTCGCGGGCATCGCGCGAACCGCGGTTTCACCTTGTCGACATGGTGTCGGGCGTCACGACCTCGATGCTCGTCGCGCATGGTCGCGGCTCCGATCCGGCGCACAGCGGCTGGTTGCAGCAATTTTCCAACCAGGACGGCAGCTATGCCAGTTGCGCGGGGGCGTTCGTCACCGGCGCCGAATATGTCGGCAAGCATGGCCGCTCGCTGCGATTGGATGGGCTCGATGCCAGCAACAACAATGCGCTGGACCGCGCCATTGTCATCCACACCGCGGCCTATGTCACCGAAGCGATGGCGCGTGATCTTGGCAAGGTCGGCCGCTCGCAAGGCTGTTTCACGGTGACATCGGACGATCTGCAGGCTGTGCTGGCACGGCTGGGCAACGGTCGCTTCCTGTATTCCGACAAGGTCTAGCGTTTCGTTCAGCGCGTCGGAACGGCGCCGGACCGATCGCCGGCAGGCAGGGCCAATCTGGCCGTAACACGCGCTGGCGCGCGCGGCGATTTGGGCGCAGTCTCGCCGACAAGGGGAGTTTGCCATGGACCTGCCGCATCGTATCGACCTGCCGCGCATCATGCCGTTGCCATTCGACCGCTGGCAGCCCGACCTGCGTCAGGCAGCGAGCGCCGGGCGGGCACCCGAGCCCGGGGTGCCTGAGGCACCGGTGTTGAACGTGCTGGCCACCATTGCCAATCATCCGGCGCTGGCGAAACATTTCATGGGCTGGGCCGGGCAGTTGCTGTTGCGTTCATCCCTGCCGGCGCGGGAGCGGGAGTTGGCGATCCTGCGAGTCGGCTGGCTGTGCCGGGCAACGTATGAATGGGCTCATCATGTCGAGATCGGCCGTGAGCAAGCCGGGCTTTCGGCAGCCGATATCGAAGCAGTCAAGAAAGGTGCCATCCCCGACAGTCAGGCCGATGACGATATATTGCTGCGCGCGGTCGACCAGTTGGTCGGCGATCACTTCATCGATGATGCGACCTGGGCGGCACTGGCGCTGCGTTTCGACCAGACCCAGTTGATGGACCTGGTATTCGTTATTGGCAATTACACGATGATCTGCATGGCGCTGAACAGCTTCGGCGTGCAACTCGAAGACAAATATCGGTAATTCGTCTCACCAAACCGCCATTCGGCGCGTAGGAAACCGCCATTCGGCGTTCACCAAACCGCCATTCGGCGGCGGCACATGGTCGTGCCGATCAGGCCAAATCCGGCGAGCAGCGTTGTCCATCTGGCGGGTTCGGGAATGAGAACACGCACCCGGTCGCGGGTGAATTCGACATAGCCGTTGCCTTTGGTGTTCGCGACATTGTGGCTGACCAACCGGGAAGCGGCATAATGGAAGCTGCCGCCGCCGCCGCCTGACGCAGGTCGGGCGGCCAGCGATAGGTATTGGCGATGATCGTGGCGCGCGGGGATGGTGGCGCGCGGGGCAGAAAGCAGGTCGATCGGGCCGGGTTTTGTTGCGGCAAGGGCGCTTCGATCG
>CAJAHV010000392.1 GCA_903939555.1 uncultured Alphaproteobacteria bacterium
GCTGGCGCCGAACCGCCGTCATTCGTCAAAGACATGACCTTCCCCCCGGCGGCGACCTTAGCCACCGACTATCGCTTCGCCTATCCCTGTTGAGCGGCATGATGCTGGTTTTTTCATTCGCATTCGCAGCAGCAGCGCCCCTTGACCTGCATGGCATTTGGCATTCACACTGCCATATCGCTGCAAAGGTCGCCACCGTGAAACTACTGCCTGCCAGCACCAACGCCGATTACCGAGGCTCGCCACTGGCCGCTCGGCTTCTCATGATCATGGGCGTCCTTTCGGTCGTCCCCGGCTGCATCCATTTCTTCCTGCCCGATGGCGGCGCTGGCGTGATTGCCGGGATTGACCTGTCGACCCGCGCGACGACGATCATCGCTGTTTTTGCCTGGCTCGGCGCGTTACAAATCCCGCATGGCGTGGCGCAGTTCATCATCGGCTGGCGCTACCGCCCGCTGGTGCCACTGTTCCTCGCACTGGTCATGCTCGAACGCGGGCTGATGGCGTGGGACGGCTGGCTCGGCAAGGCGTCGTTGACTGGGCACCACCCGCCCGAACATTATGCCAGTGTCGCCGCGGTGCTGCTGGCCGGGGCCGGCCTCTGGCTGGCACAACCCCGATCTGCCAAGCCCTGATCACAGCCTACAGATAAAAAAGGAACCGCAAATGCTGCTTCGCTCTACCCTGTTGCTCGCCGCGCTGACAACCGCGATGCCCGCCCTGGCGGCTGATGCCAAGGCAAGCAAGGCCTGCGCCGCCACCCTCAGCCCGGAAGGCAAGGCGATGTACGCCGCCGCCGCACCCAATGTGAAACCCGCTTCCGAGATGCGCGATGTCATCCGGTCGGGCGCCATCGGCCTCGTCATGACCGGCAAGCTGTCGCGCGAACAGGCCCAGACCAATGGCCCAGCGGTGGCGGGCTGCCTCAAACTGCTGAGATAGCAGGCAACCGAGGATTAGCAGCCGCTGAAATTCGGCGCTCGCTTTTCGCGATAGCTGGCGAACGCCTCGCGGAAATCATCGGTTTTCGTTGCCAGATCCTGTTCATGGTCGGCGGCGGCAAAACCAGTACTGTAATCCTCGTCGAGCGCGGTCCATACCTGTGCCTTCATCGCTGCCAGCGCGCGCGGCGCCGAATAAGCCGCGATGTTACGGGCATAGTCCATGACCTGCCCGAGCAGCGCGTCATCATCGTATACCGCGTTGACCAGCCCCAGCCGCTCGGCCTCCGCACCGTCAAAGCGCCGCGCCGTGTAAAGCAGGTCAAGCGCGCGCGCCTGGCCGATCAGACGGGTCAACAACCAAGCCGAACCCTTTTCCCCCGGCACACCGATGCGGGCGAAAGTGGCGTTGAACAGCGCCGATCGCGCCGCAAAGCGAATGTCGCAATGCAGTGACAGAATAAAGCCCCAGCCAAAGGCCGGGCCGTTGACGGCGGCAATCGTCGGCTTGCGGCTGGTGATGAGCACCGGCCAGCCACCGCTGTAATAAGGCGCCAGCGCCGGGCCGACATCATCGCCCCATTGCGGGCTGTGATCGGGATGCGTCTCCACCGTCGCCCCGGCCCCCTGCCCTATAAGGCCGAGGTCGAGCCCGGCCGAAAAACTGCGGCCCGCCCCGGTCACCACGATAACTTTTGCCGCCGGATCGGCGCTCGCCGCCGCCACTGCGGCGAAGAACTGGCCCAGCATTGCCGGCGTCAGCGCGTTAAGTTTTTCGGGGCGGTTGAGGGTAATCACCGCCACGCCATCGGCGGTATGGCTGAGGATCGGGGCGTCGGACATCACAGGAAGCCCGGCAGGCGGGTGCGGATGATGGCATTGGCCTCCGCCATGATATTATCGATCAATTCCTTGCAGGTCGGAATATCGTGGATGAGGCCGACCACCATGCCGCACGACCAGGCCCCGGCCTCCATCGTGCCTTCCTGCATGATCTTGGGATAGACGCCGGCGACTTCCTCGATGATGTCCTCGAACTTGAGGTTCGGCCCCAGCGCCTTTTCCTTGGCGAGCAGGCGCTCGACTGCGGCATTGTTGAGCACGCGTTCGGTGTTGCGCAGCGGCCGCATGACAAGGCGGGTATCGAGTTCGCTGGCATTGAGGATCGCCTGCTTCACATTTTCATGCACCGGCGCTTCCTTGGTCGCGATAAAACGCGTGCCCATGTTGATGCCGTCGGCGCCCAGCGCCAGCGCGGCGACGAGCTGCTTGCCATTGGCCACCCCACCCGAGGCAACAAAGGGGATATTCAGTTCCTCGGCGGCGCGCGGCAGCAAGATCCAGTTCGGCACATCATCCTCGCCCGGGTGGCCGCCACATTCGAAACCATCGACCGAAACGGCATCGCAACCGATGGCCTCGGCCTTGAGACTGTGGCGCACGCTGGTGCATTTGTGGATGACCTTGATGCCGGCTTCCTTCAGCGCCGGCAGCCATTTCGCCGGATTATTGCCGGCAGTTTCGACGGCTTTCACGCCACCATCGATGATTGCCTTGATATAGCCCGGATAGTCGGGTGTCGAAACGCTGGGCAGGAAGGTCAGGTTCACGCCGAACGGCTTGTCGGTCATGTCGCGGCAGCGGGCGATCTCGCGCGCCAGGTCCTCGGGCGTCCGCTGTGTCAGGCCGGTGATGATGCCCAGCCCGCCGGCGTTGGAAACCGCCGCCGCCATTTCGGCAAAGCCGACAAAATGCATGCCGCCCTGGATAATCGGATGTTCGATGCTGAACATTTCGGTAATGCGCGTCTTCACACTGCTTCTCCCCGGATGAACTGGCGTTTGGCTAACCCGGCAGAGCCGGCCCCGCAACGGCCAATGCCGACAGGGTGGTGATTTTGTGCCACCTGCGACACGGCGCGCGTCGCCGCACCGCGCCCGGGCAGCTATGCAACGGGCAATGGAGATAATCTGGTTCAAGCGCGATCTGCGGGTCCATGATCATGCGCCGCTTGTCGCCGGGCTGGCCAGCGGCCGGCCTTTGCTGCCGCTCTATATCGTCGAACCCGACCTGTGGGCGCAACCCGATGCCAGTGCGCGGCATTATGAATTCCTGCGAGAAGCCCTCGCCGAACTCGACCGCAGCCTGCGGGCGCGTGGTAGCCGACTGGTGGTGCGCGTCGGCTCGGCGGTCGCTGTGCTGCGCGGTCTGCACGCCGCGCACACCATCACCGGGCTGCACGCGCACGAGGAAACCGGCAATCACTGGAGCTTCGAGCGCGATATCGCCGTGCGGCGCTGGGCCGGTGCCGCCGGGGTGCCGCTGTTCGAAAAACGCCAGTATGGCGTGTGGCGGGCGCTCGGCAACCGCAACGGCTGGGCGGCGCGCTGGGATGCGATGATGGCACTGCCCCGGCTCGCTGCCCCCGCCATGCTGCCGCAGGCGGATATCGCAAGCGAACCGCTGCCCGCCGGACAGGCGTTGGGGCTCGCCGATGATCCCTGCCCCGGCCGCCAGCGCGGTGGTCGCCGCGAAGCGTTGGCGACCCTTGCCGGCTTTCTCGATTCCCGGGGCCGCACCTATCGCGCCGCCATGTCGGCCCCAGCCAGCGGCGCCGAGCATTGTTCGCGCCTGTCGCCCCATCTCGCGCTCGGGACCCTGTCGATGCGCGAAGTCTATCAGGCCGCCTTGACGGCCCGGGCCCGCTGGCGCGAGCGGGGCGACAGCCAGTTCACCCGATCAATCGACAGTTACATCAGCCGGCTGCACTGGCATTGCCACTTCATCCAGAAGCTCGAGGACGCACCGTGGCTGGCGGAACGCTGCCTGCACCCGGCCTATGCCAGCCTGCCCGAACATGACGATGCACGGCTGGCTGCCTGGGCCGGCGGCCGCACCGGCTGGCCGTTTGTCGATGCCTGCATGCGCAGCCTTGCCGCAACCGGCTGGCTGAATTTCCGCATGCGGGCGATGGTCATGGCCGTCGCCAGCTATCATCTGCGGCTCGATTGGCGCCAGAGCGGCCTCGTCCTGGCGCGACTGTTCACCGATTATGAGCCGGGCATCCACTGGCCGCAGGTGCAGATGCAATCGGGGACCACCGGCACCAACATCCCGCGCATCTACAACCCCGTCAAACAGGGGCATGATCAAGACCCGGACGGAGCCTTCATCCGGCGCTGGCTTCCCGAACTGGCTGCGCTGCCGACTCAGCAACTGCACCAACCGTGGCTGGCGCCGCCCGAGGTGATCGCGGCACTGGCCTATCCGGCGCCTTTTCTCGGCCATGAAGACGCCGCGCGCGCCGCCCGTGCCGCGATCACCGCGATCCGCCATGACCCGGGCCATGTCGCCCCGGCGCGCCATTCTTGCCCGCCACGGCAGCCGCAAGGCCGGCCTGCCCGATGCCAACCGTCGCCGCGCCGCCGCCAAACCCGGTCCCGGGTCCGGCCAAGGCGTGCTTGACCTGTAGGCCGGGCGTTACTGGTCGCGCTTGTCACGGCGACGGCGCCCGAACAACAGCCCGCGTTCCAGCCGGGCACGCAGCGCGGCATAATAAGCCGCGAGAAAGGCGTAATCGTCACCGCCAGCATAGCCGATCTTGATGCGGATCGTGGCTGCCACAATGGTGACAGGGTCATCGACCGGTCGCCGCATCGGATTTGGCGTCCCGCGTCGGAGCACGTCTGTGGATCAGCAGCGAAGCGGGACCCCGCCGAAATTTAGCTAAATAGCTCGATCATAAACGAAAATTGTCAAGGTGTGGCCATCCCGATCGGTGGCGATCAAGACCCTAACTGGAATGTAACACTATCAACAAAATCAGAGTGATACCGAAAACTCCCGGAGGCTTCAGTCAGACGCCTGTTCACCGGCTGTGTATTGATACCATGTCTGGCACAGTCCAACACGCCTGCCGAAGGCCGTAAATACCGAACCTTCCCGAAGTGCTACGATCCCGGCGAGGTTCAAACGAACCTTGATCCTGCCTTTGAGGACCGGCCCAGGAAGTCGTAACCCTCTGAATCCACTGGTCGGGGCGAGAGGATTCGAACCTCCGGCCTCTGCCTCCCGAAGACAGCGCTCTACCAGGCTGAGCTACGCCCCGACGGCAGTGGAAGCGGGCGTATAGCGGTGCGGTTCTGGCGGCGCAAGACGGTGATGCGGATTTGTTGCGTCACCGGCTGCCCAGTACACCGCGACGGCGCAGCAGCGCATCAATGCCGGCGGTCGCGGCGCGATAATCGGCACTTTCGATCGTGCCATAGCGCTGCTTGAACTGGTCATTGCTCATGCCTTCGGCCAGTGCCGTCGCATCGAGCGGCAGCAGCGTCGCATTGGTCGCCGCCGCCATTTCGGCGCGAAACGCCAGTGCACGGTCAGCATCGACTGCGGCACCGCCGACGGCCAGACCGGCACGATCAGCGGCCAGATCGACCAGCGAAAAGCCCGAACCGCCGGGCAAGCTGTCGGACAATTCTTTCCAGTTGCCCATCGCCTCGCTGACGTCATCGCCCACCGTTGCCCCAAGCGCTGCCGACAGGCTCCAATGCTTGGCAAGGTCGGTGCGCCCGGCCAGCATCGGCGGGTCCTGTTGCTGGCGACAGGCCGCGACCCGCCTGCCGGCATCGATGGCCAGCCGACCGGCACGCGGGCCAACCGCCAGCATCGCTACAGCCACCAGTGCCGCGCGGTTTTCCGCAACTGCTGCTGCGGGCGTCGCCGGCCGCGCCATGGCCATGGCCCGCGTCAGATGCAGGGCGATATCGCGCTGCGGCGCTGCCGTTTCGGCTGCGACAAGCGCACAATAGATCGTCGCTGTTCGCTCCCCGTCGGCCAGATCGCTGGCAATGCCAACCAAACTATCAGCAATCCCGGTGCCAAGAACCGGCGATTTGACCGTCACTTTCAAGGTGCCGTCTACAACATCGAAGCCACGCACCAGATCGGCAAGCTGCGGCAGGTCATGGCCGCGCCAGCGCAGCAACTGCGCCACGGTTTCCAGCCCGAACCGGGTCAGAAAGGCCGGGATCGGCAGATCGCCAACCTTGGCCGTCAATGTCGGGAAACCATCCGATGGCCACGCGTCGACCCGCGCATTCAGCCAAAGGCCGAACGGCAGTGCCACACTGACAGCGGCACCAGCATGGTCTGCGGCCACACCGGCATCAACGCGGCGGAAACGCAGCGCATTGCCGGCCAGGGTCGCCACGGCACGGGCATCAGCATCGGTAAGGCGAACTTCCACGGTCGGCGGCGGCCCAGCCAGTGCATCGCGCAACCGGCGGTAATTCTCCTGGCCGGCACGCACCTGCGTTGCGTCCGGCGCGCCATTAAGGGGCAACATCGGCGACGTTTCCACTCCCAACACAACCGGCAGCGCCAGCGCCGCGGCCAAGGCCAGCAGGACCGTATGCGCGCGTTTCACGCCCCCAGCACTGCCAACATATCGGCAACCCGCACCAGTTTCTCGCGCGGGGCGCCGGGCCGGGCACCGGCAATCTCGGCGGCATCGAGTTGCTGCCACTGGCCGAAGTCGGTCGCCCCGACACCGCGTCCAGCGAGCAGCGCATCGAGCCCGGCGCCGGCATCGCCGCCCTTTCCGCCGGTGAAATCGGCGGCAATCGCATCGACCACGGCAAAGCCATCGGGCCGGTTGGTGCCGATCGTGCCTGATGGCCCGCGCCGCGCCCAGCCGCTGGTGTAAAGCCCCGGGAAAATGCGGCCGCTGTCGTCGCACGGGAAGCGCCCGAGTTCCTGCGCATAGGGCACGCCCTCGATCGTGCTGGTGCGATAGCCGATGCAGGCGATGATCAGCCC
>CAJAHV010000393.1 GCA_903939555.1 uncultured Alphaproteobacteria bacterium
CGGAGGCGCTTAATATTGCCGCCGGAGGCGCTTAATGTCACCGCCGGAAGCGCTTACCCCTTCACCGCCGCGATCATCCGGTCGACCACGCCGGGCAGTGCCGACAGCGGCACGCCGCCGGTTGCCACCAGCGCATCGTTGAAATCGCGCACGTCGAACTTTGGCCCCAGCACGGTCGCGGCGCGGGCGCGCTGCTTCAGTATCTCGTTATGGCCGATCTTGTAGCCGCAGGCCTGTCCCGGACTGGCGCAATAGCGGTCGATTTCGGAGGTGACGCTGCCGACCGAGCGCCCGGTTTCGGCGACCATCGTGGCGATCGCCTTGTCGCGGCTCCACTTCATCGCGTGCATGCCGGTATCGACGATCAGGCGGACAGCGCGGAAGCGCTGGGCATTGAGATAGCCGAGCCGGCCGAGGGGATCATCGGCATACAGCCCGTCTTCATCGACAAGCTGTTCGGCATAGAGTGCCCAGCCTTCGACAAAGGCGTTGAAGCCGATGAGCTGTGCCATCGGCGAGACAATATCGGGATGTTCGGCCAGATAGGCACCCTGCCAGGCGTGGCCCGGAATGGCTTCGTGCGCGGTCAGTGATGCCAGCGTCCAGGATGGCCAATAATCCATCTGCTTGAGGTTGATGTAATAGATCGCCGGGCGCTTGCCGTCGGTGCTGGCGAAATTCATATAGCCAAGGCCGGCGCCATCCTGGATGTCGACGGGCACGCGCTTGACCTGGACTTCGGCCTTCAGCCCGAGCTTGGAAATGCGGCCGAGGCGCGGGCGGATATCGTCGATGACCTTCTGGCAGGTGGCGAGCACGGCGGCGCGGCCGGCATCGCTGTCGGGCTGGACGAAGCGCTTGTCGGCGGTCAGCGCGGCGGCGCGTTCACCGACACTGCCCTGCGTCAGCCCCTGGGCGCGCAGGATCTTGTCCATTTCGGCTTCGATGGCGCGATTCTGTTCCCAGCCGGTCTGGTGGATTTCAGCGGCCGACAGGCTGGTCGTCGTCTGGCTTTTGAGCAGATACTGGTAATAGGCGTCGCCGTTCGGCAGCTTCCACATGCCGGCGTCGTCATTGGTCTTCAGCGCCTTGAGCGCTGCCATCTGGGCATCGAGCGCCGGGTAGATGGCTTTTTCGACAATCGCGGTGGCGCGCGCCGACGGATCGGGCAGGCCGAGCTTTTTGGCGCGGTTGGCGATCGAGGTGACGAACTTGCTGTCAGCTACCGGCACGGCACGCAGCTGCGCCTGCTGGCCGAGCGTGTTGGCATTGATGAAGGCCGGCGGGATGATGCCCTTGCCGGCATCGGCGGCGATGCGGCGGGTTTCTTCGGCCAGCGTCGGCGCGACCTGTTCGAGCCGGCTGAAATAGGCCTCCAGCCCGGCGGCATCTTCAACGCGGTGATAGGTATCAAGGAATTCGGCGGCCTGCTGGTAGGTGCCGTTCTGCTGGCTGACGACATAGGGGATGCCGCCGCTGGTGCCGGAAAAGCCGAAATCGAACCCGGCGCCTTCGGCCGCGATGCCCAGCGCCCATTGCGCCGAATCATAATTGTTGATGTCGGCACCCTGCAGCCGGTCGCGCGGGATGGTATCGAGCAGGCGCTTGGCGGTGGCCTGGGTGCGGCGATCCTCGGCTTCGCCGGCGGCCGAAATGTCGGACAGCTTGCCGGCCAGCGCGGCGTTGCGGCCGGTATCCATGCCGAGCAACGTCGCCGATTCGGGGCTGCGCTGGAGCAGCCGGTCGGCAATCGTCGCCAGCGCGGCGGCGAGCGCGGTGTCGCTCCCGGCTGCGGCGCGCGGCTTTGTCGATTCGGCTGCGGCACGCGGCGTTGTCGATTCGGTCGCGGCAAGCGCCGCCGCCGGCACGGCAGCCAGCGCCGATACGGCGGCGGTGTTGCCGAGCAGGGCGCGGCGCGTCATCGAAAGCGGGAACATGGCTGAGAACTTTCCTAGGGAGCGACAGGATCGACAGTGGCAGTCTTGCCGCGCAGGCTGCGCGCGAACAACAGGCGGTCGGCGCCCTTGAAACCGAAGCGCCAGATGATCGCGCCATACAGCGCCAGCACGATGAACTGGCCGAGCGCCAGCTGGAACCATTCGGGCAGTTGCATGAACGCCAGCCCCAGCGCAAACGCCGGCAGCGCCGCCGCCAGCATGACCAGCCGCCAGCCCGCCACCGGCGCGCCGAGCAGCCGCGCCAGCAGCCGCGATTTGACGACCGACAGGAACAGCGCCGAAATCGCGAGGCCTGCCGCTGCCCCGACGCCGCCATACAGCGGCACCAGCACCAGACTCGCGCCGATCTGGAGGAAGATGCCGGCCAGCGACCAGATGAAATTGGCATTGCGCGCCACATAGATCAGCGCCGATTCGGCCACCGCCGCCTGCGCCGCGAGCAATTCGACCGTCAGCAGCACGGCGAGGATGGTGGCGCCGCTGGCGAACACCGGCCCGAACAGCCCCATGCCCGCCTTGCCGGCCAGCCCCAGCGCCAGCACCACGCCCAATTGCACGGCGCCGACCCAGAAGCTGATCTGGCGGACATGCGCCGCTACCTTGTCGATGCGGTTGGCGGCAAGATTGGTGGCCAGCACCGGCGCGAGAATCGGATCGAAGCTCGATTTCAGCCGCTGCGGCAGCGAGGCGATCTGTTGCGCGACATAATAGATGCCGACGATATCCGCCCCGACAAAACGCCCGAGGATGAAGACATCGAGCCGGCGCGCCCCCCATTCGGCGATATCGGCCCCGGCCAGCGGCACATTGCTTCGCACCAGCCGCCACAGCGCCCGCGGGCCAGGCCGCCAGCGCGTCGCCCAACCGAACGCCCGCGCCGCCGGCCACAGCGAGGCGATGGCGGCGGCGACCATCGAGGCGAGATAGGCGAGGATGAGCCCATCGGGTTGCAGCAGCGTATAGGCCAGACCCAGCGCGGCGATGCTGAGCACCCAGGGTTCGACCAGCGAGCGCGCCCGCACCGTCGCGGCGATATCGAGGCGAAAGGCCAGCCCCGCCAGGCAGATGTCCGACACCACGATCGGCACGATGATCAGCGGGAACAGCCGGTCGATCAGGCTGAACTCGGTGGCGGGAAAGACGATCTGCGGCACTGCCATCAGCAGCGCCGCCCCCGGCAGCGCGGCAAGGATGGTGACGAGCAGCGCATCATAAAGCGCATGGGCTTCGGCGGTGGCGCGATCCGGCGCGCTGGCACCCCGCATCGCCATGTCCTGCGCCAGCCCGCGTTTCAGCCCCAGCGTCGCCAGCATGGCGACAAGTTCGACGACCATGGTGGCATAGGCGAAGCGGCCCAGCGCTTCGGCGCCATACAACCGGCCGGCAACGAACAGAAACGGAAAGCGCGCCGCGAGCCGCAGCACATAGCCCAGGAAACTGGTGCGGCCACCGCGCGCGAGAGCCGCGGTTTCAGCAGCACCGCCAGCGGCGGCATCAGCAGCACCGCCAGCGGCGGCATCAGCAGCGCCAGTCGTTGCAGCGCCAGTCGTGACCGCGTCAGTCGGCGACATGCACGAGCCGGTATCGGCCATGGAGGTAGAGCAGCGCCTCGCGCGCCGGGGCAAAGCCCAGACGGGTGACTTCGCCGACGATGATGCGGTGGTCGCCGCCGTCATGGTCGGCATAAAGGTTGCAGGCGAACGCCGCCTTGGCATCGACGAGCACCGGCAGGCCCTCCCATTCCAGCCAATCGGCCTCGGCAAAACGGTCGATGCCCTTTTTGGCAAAACGATCCGAAACATGCGAGGCATCGGCGGCGAGGATGTTGACCGCAAACCGCTTGGTGGCGCGCAGTGCCGGCAGGGCGGAGGCGCCATTGGCCGGGCAGAACAGCAACAGCGGCGGATCGAGCGAGACACTGGTGAAGCTGTTGGCGGTGAGACCGATTCGGTTGCCATCCTCGTCACGCCCGGTGACGATGGTCACCCCGGTGGCGAAACTGCCAAAGGCATCACGCAGCAGA
>CAJAHV010000394.1 GCA_903939555.1 uncultured Alphaproteobacteria bacterium
CGCCAGCCGATGCCGAGCCCGATGGCGGCACCGCAATCGCGGACCAACTCGAACAGGCGTTGCTGGTTCGCGTCCATCGGCTTGGGTGGCCGGGCAAAGCCGCCATGGACATGGATGGCAACCTCGTGCGCGGCGGCGATATCGCGGCTCAGCGCGATGATGGCGGCGGTGGCGCGCGCCTCGGCCGCTGCGGTCGACGGCCGCATGTTCCAGCGCAGCACGGCACTGTCGGGGACGATGTTGTTCGGCCCGCCACCATCGATCTTCGCCGGGTTGACCGACAGGTCATCGGCGGTCAGCGCCTTCAACCGCAGCGCGAGGTCGGCGGCAGCGAGAACCGCGTTGCGGCCGTTTTCGGGCTCGCGCCCGGCATGGGCGGCGCGGCCGGTGATCGCGGCCGAAAAATTGCCCGAGCCCTTGCGTGCCCCCGCCAGCGTGCCATCGGGCAGCGCCGGTTCATAGGTGAGGCCAAGGTGGCAGCGCCGCGCCGCCTCGGCCAGCAAGGCGGCGGAGCCGGGCGAGGACACTTCCTCGTCGCTGTTGATGACGACTTCCCAGCCGAGCCGTTCGGCAAAGGGCGATGCTTCGAAAGCCGTCAGCGCCGCCAGCATCACGGCGATGCCGCCCTTCATGTCGGCGGTGCCGGGGCCATTGAGCGTATCGGCATCGTGCCAGCGGCATATCTGGAAGGGGTGATCGGCGGCGAACACCGTGTCCATATGGCCGGTCAGCAGCACCCGCACCGGCGCCTCCGGGCGCTTGACGATATGCAGGTTGCGGCCATGCGCCAGCGGCACGTGCGCGCCGGCGGCATCGATCGCCGTCACCGGCGCCGGGTCGCAAAGCCGGGCGGTTCCGCCGAGCGGCGCAAAGGCCGCCAGCAGCCGGTCGGCCATGATCGCCAGCCCGGCAAGGTTGCGGCTGCCGCTGTTGATCGCGGCCCAGTCCTGCACCCGTGCGAGCATGGCTGCGCGGGTATTGTCCAGCGACGCCAGCACCGCTGCTTCGGCAGGGCCGGGCGGGCGCGTGCCGCCAGAGGAAACACTTGCGGTCATGCCGGCAGAATACCCAAGAATCCGAACGCTCGCCAGCCGAAACTGTGATTATAAGTAACATTAGCATGTTTGTGTGATTTTACGAACGCAAATTCATCCGACCCGCCGCGCCGCACCGCCCTGCATCAATCCTTGACCCGGGGTGAAAGTCCTTGCTCTATGGCAGCAATCATTTCGGCCATGACGAGGCAAAACCGTCCGCATGGCTCTTGCAGGGGAAAATTCTTGGCAAACTGGCGTGTAAAGTCGCTCGATTCGATCCTGGCGACAGCGGAAAAGAAATCGCTGACCCGTTCGCTCGGGCCGTTCCAGCTCACCATGCTCGGCATCGGTGGCATCATCGGCACCGGCATCTTCGTGCTGACCGCCGAAGCGGCGCAAAAGGCCGGGCCGGCGCTGATGGTCTCGTTCGTCATCGCGGCGCTGGTCTGCGGGCTGGCGGCGCTGTGCTACGCCGAACTGGCCTCGATGGTGCCGGTATCGGGTTCCGCCTATACCTACAGCTATGCGACCTTTGGTGAACTGGTCGCCTGGATCGTCGGCTGGGCGCTGGTGCTCGAATATGCCGTGGCGGCGAGCGCGGTCGCGGTCGGCTGGTCGGGCTATATCGTCGGCTTGCTGGCGCAGCTGCACAATCTGCTGCCCTTCCTGCCCAACATCGTCATTCCGCCCGAAATCGCCAATGGCCCCTATGCCGGTGGCATCATCAATTTGCCGGCGGTGTTCATCGGCATGGCGGTCACCGCGCTGCTGGTCGTCGGTACCAAGGAAAGCGCCACGGTCAACGCCGTGCTCGTTGTCATCAAGGTGCTGGCGCTGCTGCTGTTCATCAGCCTGACGGTGCCGGTCATCAACGGCGCCCGCTTCGTGCCCTTTGCACCGCTCGGTACCGCCGGGGTCATCGGCGCTGCTTCGTCGATCTTCTTTGCCTTTGTCGGCTTCGACGCCGTGTCGACCGCCGCCGAGGAAACCAAGAATCCGCAGCGCAACGTGCCGATCGGCCTGATGGCCAGCCTGCTCATCTGCACTGTCATCTACATGCTCGTCGGCGCTGGCGCGGTCGGCAGCTATGGCGCGCAGCCGTTGATGGACGCCGCCGGTGTTGGCTTCGAACCCGGCTCCAAGGAACTGACCGCGGCCTGTTCGGCGGTCCAGGGCAATCTGCCGCTGGTCTGTTCGAAGGAAGCGCTGGCGCATGTGCTGCGCTCGATCGGCCATCCGGTGGTTGGTTCGCTGCTCGGCATTGCCGCTACCATCGCGCTGCCGTCGGTGGTGCTGATGATGATGTTCGGCCAGACCCGCATCTTCTTCGTGATGTCGCGCGACGGCCTGCTGCCGCCGGTGCTGTCGAAGGTGCATCCGCGCTTCAAGACGCCGCATGTGGTGACGATCATCACCGGCGCGCTGGTGACGGTGGCGGCGGCGTTCTTCCCGGTCGGCAAGCTTGCCGATGTGTCGAACGGCGGCACGCTGTGCGCCTTCTTCCTCGTCTCGCTCGCCATCATGGCGCTGCGCGTCTCGCAACCGAACCGCAAGCGCAGCTTCCGTACCCCGATGGTGTGGGTGATCGCGCCGCTTGCCGCCGCAGGCTGCCTGCTGCTGTTCTGGTTCCTGGTGCCGGTCGCCAAGGCGGTGTTCTTCGGCTGGGGCGCGGTCGGGCTGGTGTTCTACTTCCTTTATGGCCGCACGCGCTCCAACGTCGCGCTGGGCCTTGATGAAGTGCACGAACGCGATGACGATATCCCGCCGCAGGGTGTGCCGCCGCTGCCGGGCATCCCGACGCCGGGCGGCAAGGACGCCTGAACACGGCCGCGCGCAGTGACGCTGCGCGCGGACCAGCGAAAAGGCCGGCCCGGTGACGGGCCGGCCTTTTTTCATGATGGGGCAGAAACAACCGCGTCCCCGGGCCAGTCCCGGAGTGACCGACAGCAAGCGGCAGGTTCAGCCCAGCCGGGCTTTGACCAGCGCCTTCAGGTCGGCCTCGGGCCGCGCGCCATAATGGCTGATGACTTCGGCAGCAGTGATGCAGCCGACCCGGGCGCAATCGGGCAGCGAGCGACCTTCGATCATCGCCGCCATGAACCCTCCGGCGAACATGTCGCCGGCGCCGGTCGAATCGACCACCTTGGCCACCTGTTCGCCCGCCACGATGTGGCGGCGGCCACCTTCGAGCACGATCGCGCCCTGCGATGAGCGGGTAACGACGGCGATGCAGGCGTGTTTGGCGAGCTCGGCCATGGCTTCATCAAGGCTTTGCGTCTGGTAGAGCGCGCAGACTTCATGTTCGTTGCCGAACATCAGGTCGACATGGCCGGCGAGCAGGTCCTGAAAATCGGCGCGATGGCCTTCGACGCAGAACACGTCCGACAGGGTGAAAGCGATCTTGCGATGGTTGGCGCGGGCAACGGCGATGGCTTTTTTCATCGCGGCACGCGGTGCCGGCGGGTCCCACAGATAGCCTTCGAGATAGAGGATTTCCGCCGCGGCAACGCTGGCCGGATCGAGATCCGCTTCGGACAGTTCCTGGCAGGCGCCGAGATAGGTGTTCATGGTGCGGTCGCCATCGGGCGTCACGACGATCAGGCAGCGGCCGGTGGGGGCGCCGCCGGCCGATGGTGCGGTGGTGAACTCCACCCCGGCGGCGCGGATGTCATGGGCAAAGACGCCACCGAGCTGGTCCGCGGCGACACGGCCGACAAAGGCCGGGCGCGCACCCAGTGCGGCCATACCGGCCACGGTATTGGCGGCGGAACCGCCGCTGATCTCGCGCCCCGGGCCCATCGCGGCATACAGTGTTTCGGCTTCTTCGGCCGGGATGAGGCGCATCGAACCCTTGGCAATGCTGCGTTCGGCGAGAAATTCCGGCGGGGCCGAGGTGATGACATCGACCAGCGCATTGCCGATGGCGATTACATGGTGACGGGCGGTCATGAAGCAGCCTTGTGTGGTGATGGTCGGACTGCCCTCCTAGGAGGCGGCGCCCGATTTGGCCAGAGGCGCCAGGCGTCTTGCCAGTTGCACCCGAACTCCGCTTCGTCACCTCGCTGGCCATTCAGGCGTTGACCCTTTAAGTGGTTGGTCATGGTGCGAAACCTTGCCTTGCCCACTCTGGTGCTGCTGTCGGCGTGCGCTACATCGGCGCCGCCGGTTGGGTTGCCGGCGCCGCGCCCCGCAGCCCCGGCGGCAGTGTCGCCCGGGCTGGCGCGGCTGCAGGGCCGCGATGTGGCTGCCGTGCTGGCGCTGCTCGGTCCGGCCGCGCTCGATCGCAGCGAAGGCGCGGCGCGCCAGTTGCAATTCGTGCGCCCGGCCTGTGTGCTCGATGTCTATTTCTACCCGGCCGGCGGCAGGCTGGCGGTCAATGGCGCCGCAGCGCGCAAGCCCGACGGCAGCCGTATCGAGCCGGGGACGTGCCTGGGCCTGATCGCACGATAGCGGGCGCGCGTTTCATGGTGCCGCTGGCGCGTATTTCAGGGCGCCTTTGGCGCACGCAGCGGTGCATATTCATTGCCTGC
>CAJAHV010000395.1 GCA_903939555.1 uncultured Alphaproteobacteria bacterium
CCGGGGTAGCGCTGTACAAGACGCATCGCGCGCTGATCCACGGTGGCGACCTGTTCCGGCTCGACGCCGAGGTCGGCGTGACGGCTGCCATGACCGTCGCTCCCGACCAGAGCGAGGCGTTGCTGTCATGGACGGTGGTGACCGAAGCGCCCGGCTATTTCGGCGCGCCGCTGCGCTTGGCAGGGCTCGACGCGGCGGCCGATTATCGCATTGCGAGGGTGTGGCCACCGCGCCTGGCGGTCGAATGGCCGGCAACAGACGGTGCAGTGCTAGCTGGTTCGCTGCTCATGCAGGCGGGGTTGCAGCCGCCACGGCTGCGGCCCGAGACGGCGGTGGTGCTGCATCTGCAACGCGTCTGAATGTGCGTCCTCCCGCCGGGGAGACGAATGCTATCGGGTGATGTCGCGCAGCGCCGCGAGAAGGGCGTCGACCTCGGCCGCATCATTGTAATGCGACAGCCCGATGCGCAGCGCCCCCGGGCCGTCGCGCAGCCCCAGCACTGTCGCCGGTTCCCAGGCGTAGAAATAGCCGGCCCAGGCGAAGATGTTGCGATCGGCCAGCGCTGCTGCCACCGCTGGCGCTTCATGTCCGGCGATCAAGAAGGTGAACGTCGGCACCCGTGATGCCAGCCGGTTGGCATTGCCGATGCCGTGCAGCGTGATGCCGGGCATGTTGGTGAGACCGGTCAGGAACTGGCGCATCAGGTCTGTTTCATAAGCGATGATCGCCTCGAACCCGGCGGTGAGGCGCTGGCGCAGCGGTGCCGTGGCCGGCGCGCCACCGCAATGGCTGCCGATCCAGGCGAAATGCTCGATCGCAGCGAGCGTTCCGGCCTGGGCTTCGAAGCTGGGCGTGCCGGGTGCAAAGCGTGTCGGCATGGTCTCGACCGATGGTCGCACCTTCCACGGCCGCAGCCGAGCCTGCATCGCTTGGGACAGGAACATGATCGCGGCGTGCGGCCCAAAGAATTTATACGCCGAAGCACAGAGGATGTCGCAACCGATGGCGCGAACATCGATGGCGATATGCGGGGTCGATTGTACCGCATCGACAACGCTGATCGCGCCAACGGCCCGCGCTGCCGCACAGACCCGCGTGACATCGTTGATGGTGCCGAGAAAATTGCTGGCCTGGCCGACAGCGACAAGTCGGGTGCGCGAGCCGATCAGTGTGTCGAGGCTGTCGTAACGGAATTCGAATGTCTCCCGGTCCCACTCCAGCCAGCGCACGGTAACGCCTTTGTCGGCCGCCGCCTGCAACCACGGCGAGACATTGGCATCATGGTCCATGCGCGTCAGAACGATTTCGTCGCCGGCTTGCCAGTCATGCGAGATCAGCGTGGCGAATTCAAAGAACAGCGACGTGGTGTTGAGCCCGAAGACGATCTCGTCGGGGTCGCAGTTGAACAGGGCTGCGGCGCCATCATGCGCTGCATCGACGATGGCGCTGGCGGCGACCGATGTGCGGAATGCTCCGCCATCATTGGCGCAGGCGTTGAGCATGGCATCGCGCATCGCATCAATGACGCGGCCGGCCACCTGCGTGCCCGCCGGGGCATCGAAATAGCGACGCAGCACGCCCGCATCGGTCAAGGCAAGCGCCGGAAAGGCGGCGCGCACGGCGGATATGTCGAAATTTGATGTCATAAGGCAACGCTAACGCATTTTGCCACGAAGAAAAGCCGCGTCGCGACGCCTTGCCACCATGGCCATGGTGCCGCCGCTACCGTAGACTGGTACGTTGGCATGGCAGCGGTTCGCCATGACAGTGAGGGAGTAAACGGGATAGGTAGCATGTTGAGGTTTAATGAATTTTCAAATCGCTCCGCACCCTTGCGAGGGAAACGGTTGCCGACCATGTCGGGCTCGTGATGTCGCAGTCGGCTGTTTGCAGGGGATTTGCCGGCACCCGGCAGTAATGGAGTTGGTGCCATGGATTTTGGGCAGGGGTTCGTCGTGAGCAAGGTTTATCGCGTGCCGCTGTCGCACTGGACAGTTTTGCTGGCCACGGTCTCATTGTCGACTGCCGTGACCGCACAGACTGCGCTGCCCCCGCTGCCGCCAAGTGAGGCGCTGCCGGCCGTTACGCCGCCGCCCGCAGATGACCCGGGCACCATTGTCGTCAACGGCCTGCGCGACCGAGGCAAGGTGCTCGGC
>CAJAHV010000396.1 GCA_903939555.1 uncultured Alphaproteobacteria bacterium
GATGCACGCACTGCCGATCGCTCGCTCAACCGGCTAGAGGTCGACAATCTCGGCCTTGATGCGATGGACCGGCGCTATCTGATGATGATCGCCGACATCTATCGCGGTGGCCCGGTGGGGATCGAAACGCTCGCGGCCGGCCTGTCGGAAGCGCGTGACACGCTGGAAGACGTGATCGAACCCTTCCTCATCCAGTCCGGCCTCGTCGCCCGCACGGCGCGTGGTCGCATGCTCAACCCAGGCGCGTGGAAACATCTCGGGCTGGCGCCGCCGGCGGGCACGCCGCTGCAACTGCCCTTGCTCGACGAGGATTGAACCGCGTCAGGTCGCAGGGATGTCGAGCAGGGCTTCGAGTTCCTGCATCGGCTTTTGCGACACGGTGACCATGCCGGTCTTGGGGCGATCAAGATCGATGACGACCGACAGCGCGATGACGACGAGTGTGAAGAACGCCCAATTGGCATGGCGGGTGATGTGCTGCCCCGCAGCGCCAGCATAGCCAAGGCTGGCCGCCGTGACCAACGCCGCCAACCCGAGGGCATAGACAACCGACAGCGGGATATGTTCGCGCGCCATCGATTCGCGATGGGCAGCGACGGTATCGAGTTCGGACAGCGCGTCGATGAAAGCGCGCGTCATCAGTGGTTTGTCGCCCTTCGCCTCGGTCCGTGCTGCCAGCGACCAGAGTTGTTGCCGTACCGACCGCCCCGGTGCATCGGCGGCGCGCTGGCGATCGGTAACCTGACCGCGCTGGAAATAGTTGCGCCGCGCGTCGATATACTTGCGCAGCAAAACCTCGGCCTCGTTATGTGCTGTGGCTGACAGCAACTGGCTGCGCTCCCATGCCATGGTGATCGCCGCGGCTTCGTCCACCACAAGGTCGCGGCGTTCATCATAGCGGTTCAGCGAGACATTGAAGGTGAAGCCGATAAGCAGGCCGAGCAGGCTGACAGCGGCCGCCGCCGCATATAGCGTTTCGCCGGCTTCCGGATGACGACGGCGGCGCCAGGCGCCGAATTCGGCGGCGGCCATCATCAGCAACAACAGGCCCAGTCCGACCACGATGATCGAGTGGCTGTCGATGAAATTGAGTTGCGCCGTCATGGTCAGCGCCATAGCGGTCTCATGGTATCGCGTCACGTCGCTTTCTTGCTATGCGGACAATGGCGGCGGGGGCTGGATTTCTGTCGTGCTTCACGGTTAAACGCGAGAGATGACAAGCACCGCACCGCGCACCCTTTACGCCAAGATCTGGGATGACCATGTCGTCCGCCGGCTTGATGACGGAACGGCGCTGATTTTCATCGATCGGCACCTGATCCATGAAGTCACGACGCCCCAGGCCTTTGAAGCGCTGCGCTTGGCCGGCCGCCGCCTGCGCCGCCCCGATCTGACGCTGGCGGTGCCCGACCATAATGTGCCGACAACCGACCGAAGCCTGCCGATCCTCGACCCGATGTCGAAGGCGCAGCTGGACGCGCTGACGGAAAATTGCCGCGATTTCGGGGTGGAGATGTTTGCCATCGACGCGCCCGAACAGGGCATCGTCCATGTCATCGGCCCTGAGCAGGGCTTCACCCTGCCCGGCGTCACCATGGTCTGTGGCGACAGTCATACCGCGACGCATGGGGCGTTCGGAGCCTTGGCCTTCGGCATCGGCACCTCCGAAGTCGAGCATGTTTTTGCCACCCAGACGCTGTTGCTGCGCCAGTCGAAGGCGATGGAAGTGCGCATCACCGGCAAGCTGGGCTTTTCGATCTCCCCCAAGGATGTCGCGATGGCGGTGATCGGCAGGCTCGGAACCGGCGGTGGCACCGGTTACGTCATCGAATATACCGGCGATGTCATCCGTGACATGAGCATGGAAGGCCGCATGACGGTCTGCAACATGGCAATCGAAGCGGGCGCCCGCGCCGGGCTGGTGGCGCCCGACCAGAAGACCTTTGATTATGTCACGGGCCGCCCGCGGGCGCCGACTGGCGCCGCCCTCGACGCCGCGCTGGCGTGGTGGCAGACGCTGCCCAGCGACCCCGGCGCTGTCTATGACGCCGTGGTTGTCATCGATGGCAGCGAGATTGCGCCGCTGGTCACCTGGGGCACCAGCCCCGAAGACGTCGTCGCCATCGGTGACAGCGTGCCGGCGCCCGACAGCTTCGCCGATCCGGGCAAGCGCGTCGCTGCGGCCAAGAGCCTCGATTACATGGGCCTCACGCCGGGGACGCCGATGCAGGCTGTCGAAGTGCAGAATGTCTTCATCGGCAGCTGCACCAACAGCCGCATCGAGGATCTGCGCGTCGCCGCCGCTGTCGCCAAGGGCCGCAAGGTCGCCGCGCACATCAAGCAGGCGCTGGTGGTGCCGGGATCGGGGTTGGTCAAGCGCCAGGCCGAAGCCGAAGGGCTCGACCGCATCTTCATCGAAGCCGGCTTCCAGTGGCGCGAACCGGGCTGCTCGATGTGCCTCGGCATGAACCCCGACCAGGTGCCGGCCGGCGAACGCTGTGCTTCGACGAGCAATCGCAACTTTGTCGGACGGCAGGGAGTGGGGGCGCGGACACACCTGCTCTCGCCCGCAATGGCGGCGGCGGCGGCGGTTACCGGGCGGTTGACCGATGTCCGCGAGCTGATGGGCTGATGCCCCTCTCCCGCAAGCGGGAGAGGCGACACGCGCGCCAGCGCGGCGGGTGAGGGTGTTTTCTCGTTTCGGAACGCGCGTACACCCTCACCCGGGCCGGCTTCGCCGTCTCTCGCCTCTCCCGCAAGTGGGAGAGGGGTTCATAAGCTGCTCACAAACACCGCCGCCACCACCTCGATCCCCGCCTGATCATCGGCATCGAACCGCCCCGGCAGCGGGCTGTCCAGATCGATGACTCCGACCAGCGTGTCACCGTGCAGCAACGGCACCACCAGTTCCGACCTTGACGCCGCATCACAGGCAATATGGCCGGGAAATTCATGGACATCGGCAACCAGTTGCGACGTGCGCGTCGCCGCCGCCGTGCCGCAGACACCGCGCCCGAGCGGAATGCGGATGCATGCCGGCTTGCCCTGGAACGGCCCGAGCACCAGCCCGCCGTCCTTCATCAGGTAGAACCCTGCCCAATTGAGATCGGGCAGCAGGTCGAACAGCAGTGCCGATGTGTTGGCGGCGTTGGCGATCATGTCGGTTTCGTTGCCGATCAGCGCGGTCAGTTGCTGGGCCAGGTCGCGATAGGCGGCCGGGCGGTCGGC
>CAJAHV010000397.1 GCA_903939555.1 uncultured Alphaproteobacteria bacterium
CCAGGCAAAGGCCTTCGCCGCCATGTGCTCGGCGCGTTGGTCTTGTGACAGGAGCCGGCAGGTGCCGGTATAAAGCGGCCCGTCGGGGCCATGCGGCGCGGCGACGGCGGCGGCGATATCGGCGCGCGAGCAAAAGCAGGGGTAGAGCAGGCCCCGCCGGCGCAGTTCCGCCACCGCCTCGGCATAGACCGCCAGCCGCTGCGACTGGCGCAGCACCGGCCCGTCCCAGTCTATTTCCAGCCAAGCGAGATCAGCGAGTATGGCGGCATCGAACGCGGGGCGGCAGCGCGTGCTGTCGATATCCTCGATGCGAAGGCAAAAGCGGCCGCCGCGCGCGCGGGCGCGCTGCCAGCCGGTCAGTGCCGAAAAACCATTGCCGATGTGCAAGAGACCGGTCGGCGAAGGGGCGAAGCGTGTCGTGTACATGCGCCATCAGCATAACCTTAGCGACAAGGGCTCGGAAAGGTGCCGGGGGGCAGCCCTAAATGCGGGTGTTGTCACTTGCCTGACACACAATCTGTTGTATCACTATGACCACCACGGATCGGCCGTTTCCAGCAACGGCCTTGGAGTGCCGGGCTCTTCGAGTCGTGGCGCTCGTGTGACGGGGCCGGTGGTCGGGGCAGCCTATCCTTGCGAGGGAAAGGGCGCGCTATGTATCACCCGGATGTTCTGTCGCCGCCGGAAGCGTGCCCGGCGCTGGTACTCAATGCCGATTACACACCACTATCTTATTATCCGCTGTCGATCTGGCCGTGGCAGACGGCGATCAAGGCCGCATTCCTCGAACGCGTCGATATCATCGCCGAATATGACCGGGTGATCCGCTCACCCTCGTTCGAAATGAAGCTACCCTCGGTGATCGCGCTGCGCCAATATGTGCGGCCGGCCAGCCATCCGGCGTTCACGCGCTTCAACCTGTTCCTGCGCGATCGTTTTCAGTGTCAATATTGCGGTGTAGGGCACGACCTTACCTTCGATCATGTCGTGCCGCGCGCCTATGGCGGCCGCACCACCTGGGAAAATGTCACCACCGCCTGTGCGCCGTGCAATTTGAAAAAGGGTGGCCGCACCCCGGCGGAAGCCCATATGGCGCTGCGCCAGCGGCCGTTCCAGCCGGCAACAATGCAATTGCAGGAAAATGGGCGGGCATTTCCACCGCATTATCTCCACTCGACGTGGCGGGATTATCTATATTGGGACAGCGAATTGCTTGCCTGATCTCCCGCTCTCGCCGGCGGGAGTGGCTCCAGATCAATCCGTTGCCCGTAAAATAACCGTCAACCCCTCGGGTGCCTCGGCGAGCGCAACCAGCCGTATCGCATCACGCCGGGCACGGTCGATTACCGCCGCCGGCACATCGCCTTCGATCAACAGCGCATCGCAGCGCCCCAGTGCGGCCAGTTGGTTCAGTGTCAATTCGCCCGGGTCGGGGCTGGCCACCACTATGGTGCGCACCTCGGTTACTGCTGAGGACACCCCGGCGATCGCCGCCGTGACCGCAGCCTGCGGATCATCCAGCGGCCGTAGCGGATCAAGCGTGCCGCCTGCTGCCAGCGCGCGTTCCCACAACCGGCGCCGGTCGGCTACCCCCGGATGCGCCGCGCTTGCTGCCGCGCGCGCGCCGGCGATCGCCTGTGCCAGTCCGCCCAGCGACGCCGGCAACAAGGCTTCAAGCCGGCCCCGCAGCGCCCGCGACAGGCTGGCCGATGCGCCGCCGGTGGATATCGCAAGCTGCACCGGTGACCGGTCGATGATTGCCCCCATCAGGAAATCGCTCATCGCTGGCCGGTCGACGACATTGACCAGCAGACCGCGCGCCCGCAACCGTGCCGCCACGACCGCGGCTTGTGCAGCGTCATCGGCAGCGACAAAGGCCAGCACCGGATCGGGCGCCGTCTCATCGACGACAATTCCGCCTGCGGCCACCACCAGCCGCGCTTTGGCCGCCGCAGCCTCAGCCGCATCGGGGCCCAAGGCCAGCACGATCACCGGACGACCGGCGAGCGAAAGAAACAGTGGTAAGGCGTCCATCAACGCCAGATGCCAAGCTGCATACCGCTTGGCCAGCGCAAACGCTCAGTTGCGGATTTCGGGCTTCAATTTGTAGCGCCCACCCTCGCGCCCGGAAAACATCCGGGCGACCGCCGGATGCTGGATGGGGTCGCTGTCGCCATCGAGCAACAGGTTCTGCTGGCTGACATAGGCGACATAAGCCGATTCGTCATTTTCGGCGAGCAGATGGTAAAAGGGCTGGTCCTTGCGCGGCCGCACGCCTTCGGGAATGGCGTTCCACCACTCTTCGGTATTGTTGAACACCGGATCGACATCGAAGATCACACCGCGAAACGGAAACAGCCGATGGCGAACGATGTCACCAATAGTGAATGTTGCCGGTGTCGCGCAGTCATCAACAGCCGCGCCGCTTCGAAATTCAGTGCCCTTCATACGCTCGATCATGCATTCAACCCTGTGTCCCGCCCTGCAGCCCGGGGTAGTCCGACCGCTAATATAGGGACGGATCGCGCCGCGTGAAGGCCTTGTGACGGGATGATGACGCCGCAGCCCGACATAGGGCTTGGCAACCCCGCCCCGCCTCGTCTATACGCGCCGCCTTCGACCGGTTGCTCAAAAAGCGGCCAGCCCCAACGGGCCACCCCTGAGGAGAGGTGCCAGAGTGGTCGATTGGGACGGTCTCGAAAACCGTTGTGCCAGTGATGGTACCGTGGGTTCGAATCCCACCCTCTCCTCCACAGGCCCGTTTCTAGCAGTTCCCCGATGCCCCATAAATCGCCGTTTACCTAGGGAGATGGCCTTTCCCTTGTCCCTGCTCGCCCCTTGCAAACCCCCAACAGCCGCGCGATAGTGTGGGGAAAGATGTGGGGAGAGGGAAAGCCCATGGCAGCGCCAAAGCTATCGGCAACATCGCTCGCAAAGATTCGCAAAGCGCCGGGGCGCTATGGCGATGGCGGCGGGCTGTTTCTGGAGGTCGGGGCGAACGGCTCCGCGTCATGGCTTGTCCGGATGCAGAAGGCCGGGAAGCGGCGTGACTTTGGGCTGGGCAGTCTCGACAAGGTGTCGCTTGCCGATGCCCGCAAGGCGCGGGACGTGGTGCGAGGGCAGTTTGAAGCGGGCCTAGACCCCGTTGTGGAGCGCAAGAAG
>CAJAHV010000398.1 GCA_903939555.1 uncultured Alphaproteobacteria bacterium
CGGTAAGAAGCTCGGCGATGGCAGCGTCGGTCGTGATCGGCATGCTGATGGCTTTCCTCGCTGCAATATCATGCTGGCAAGGGCCGGCATGACGAACTGGACCTATAACCCCACCGTCACCGCCACTCCGCGCGCGATCTCGGCGAACACCTCGGCCTGTTTTCCCGTTCCCGGCTGGCCCGCATCCGATGCGGTGCGCAGCGCGATGTCCAGCGGCACGCGGCCGAGGAACGGCACGCCCATCGTGGTCGCTTCGGCTTCGGCGCCGCCATGGCCGAAGGGGTCGCTGGCTTCGCCGCAATGCGGACACAGATAACCGCTCATGTTCTCGATGATGCCGAGCACCCGCACCCCGACTTCGTTAAACATCGATACGGCGCGGCGCGCATCGATCAGTGCCAGATCCTGCGGAGTTGATACGATCACGGCGCCGTCGGGCTTGAGTTTTTGTGCCAGCGTCAGCTGCACGTCACCGGTACCCGGCGGCATGTCGATAACCAGCACATCGAGCACGCCCCAATCGGCCTGTTCGACCATCTGCACCAGCGCCGAGCTGGCCATCGGTCCCCGCCAGACGATCGCCTTTTTAGGATCGGTCATCATCCCCATCGACAGCGCCTTGATGCCATGTGCCACGGCTGGCTGCAGGCGGTTTCCCTCCAGCCGCGCCCGGCCTTCGATGCCCATCAGGGTTGGCACCGAGGGCCCGTAGATATCGGCATCAAGCAGGCCGACGGCGTAACCAGCCCGCGCCAGCGCCACCGCGAGATTGGCCGCCACTGTCGATTTGCCGACCCCGCCCTTGCCGCTGGCGACCGCTATCAGCTTTCTGATGCCTGCCACGGTCGGCGCCACCGGTTGCGCGCCCGGTGTCGGCGCGGCGCCCCGATCCGCCGTCAGGATGATGCGCGCGGCATTGACCCCGGCGACACGGTTGACCGCCACTTCGACCGCCGCCTGCAGGCGCTCGGCAGCCACCCGATCAAGACCATCGACCGACAGCACCAACCCGACGATGCCGTCATCCTTGACGACCAGCCCGGCAGCGCGGCCTGTTGTCGCAATGTCACGGTCGCCTGACGGATCGGCAACCTGCCTCAGCGCCGCCACGACATCATCCTTGAGCGCCATTCTCTTTATCCTTTTTGCCGATTGCCCCGGTAGCGGCAAGTCGCACCCTCGCAATCCCCGCAGGCGATACGTATATAACGTTGGCTTTCACGAAGACGAGACCTGGAAACCGGATGCCTTGGCAAAACAACAATGATGGCGGACCCCGGGGCGATGACCCTGACGCGAATCCCGGCAAGGGGGACGGCGGCGACCCCGGCAAGGGCGTCAACAACGGCGGCATCAACGACGGCGGCATCAACGATGACGGCATCAACGATGACGGTATCAACGATGGTGACAAATCCGGCCCAGCTGGTTCCGGGCCGCGCAGTCCTTGGGGGGACACGCCGGTACGCAAACCGCCGGCGGCCCGATCTTCGGGGAACCGTGATTTCGACGACTTGCTGCGTCGTGGTCAGGAAAGGCTACGCGCCTCGATGGGCAGTGGCGGCGGCGGCGGCAACAGCGGCAGCGGTTTCGACCCCTTCAGCGGCACCGGCTGGATCTGGATCGCCGGAGCGCTGGTAGCGGCGTGGATCGCCTTTTCCGGCTTCTATCGGGTCGATGCCCAGGAACGCGGTGTCGTGCTGCGCTTTGGCCGCTTTGTCGAAACCACCGAGCCAGGCCTGCATTTCAAACTGCCTTTCCCCGTCGATACCGTGCTGTTACGTAAGGTCGAACAGATTAATTCGGTCGATATCGGTGCCACCGAAGGCTCGGCCGAAAATCTGATGCTCACCGGTGACCAGAATATCATCAATCTCGCTTACGCCGTGCGCTGGAAGATCAAGAATCCGGAACTTTACCTGTTCGAACTCGCCGAACCCGAACAAACCGTTCGCGAAGTCGGCGAATCGGCGATGCGTGCCGAAATTTCCAAAGCGACATTGAACGACGCCATCGGCCCGCAGCGCGCCCAGATCGCCGAACAAGTGCGCGAGCGCATGCAGGAACTGCTCGACAGCTACCGCGCCGGCATCGAAGTGCGCGGCGTCGACATCAAGCAGGCCGATCCGCCCGCCGCCGTCGACGATGCCTTCAAGGATGTGTCGGCTGCCCAGCAGGACGCCCAGCAATATCTCAACCAGTCGCGCTCCTATGCCCAGCAGTTGATCGCCAGCGCACAAGGCTCGGCGGCTGCGTTTGACGCCGTCTATGCCCAGTACCGTCTGGCGCCCGAGGTGACCCGCAAGCGCATGTATCTGGAAACCATGGAAAGCGTACTTTCCAAGGTCGACAAGACCGTCATCGAGCCGGGCAATGTGCAGGCCTATCTGCCGCTGCCCGAAATCACCAAGCGCGCCCGCGCTGCCGATCCGACGACGGCTGCAGCCAATTCCACAAACGCAGCGGGGAACTGAGCCATGATCCTGCGCAATCCGATTCCGCTCGCGGTGGCCCTGTTCACGATCGTTGTTGTCGCCATGGCCACGCTCTACACCGTGCCCGAAACCAAGCAGGCGGTAGTGCTGCGGCTTGGCAAGCCAGAACGCATCGTCAATGCCTATGATGCCAAGGCGCCGTTCGGCACCTCGGGCGCCGGGCTGGTCGCCAAGGTGCCGTTCATCGAAAATGTCATCTTTGTCGACAAGCGCGTGCTCGATCTCGACATGGAGCAGCAGACAGTGCTGTCGACCGATCAGTTGCGGCTGGTCGTCGATGCCTTTGCGCGCTTCCGCATCACCGACCCGCTGCGCATGGTGCAGACGGTGGGCACCGAACAGAATGCCGCCGACGCCTTGAAGCGGATTCTCGCGTCAAAGCTGCGCAACGAGCTCGGCAAGCAGCCGTTCGCGGCGCTGCTCAGCCCCGAGCGCGGGCCATTGATGGACGAAATCCAGCAGACAGTGAACCGCCAGGCCAAGCAATATGGCGCCGAAATCATCGATGTCCGGATCAAGCGCGCCGATCTGCCGAGCGGTACGCCGCTTGAATCGGCCTATCTGCGCATGCGCTCGGCGCGCCAGCAGGAAGCCGCGACAATCCGCGCCCAAGGCCTGAAACAGGCGCAGCTTGTCCGCGCCGAAGCCGATGCCCAGGCCGCCAACACCTATGCCGCCAGCTTTGGCAAGGATCCGGAATTCTACGCATTCTATCGCGCCATGCAGGCCTACCGGACGACCTTCAGCGACAAT
This sequence comes from uncultured Alphaproteobacteria bacterium, assembly GCA_903939555.1. Taxonomy (GTDB): domain Bacteria; phylum Pseudomonadota; class Alphaproteobacteria; order Sphingomonadales; family Sphingomonadaceae; genus Sandarakinorhabdus. The sequence goes on from CAJAHV010000398.1 coordinate 3,249, forward strand.
AGCTCGACGGTCATCTTGTCGCCGAACAACGAATTCCTGCGCGAATTCGAAGGCCGGCGTACCAACCGATGACCGGGCAAGCGATGCAGACGCGAGAAATAAACGCGGCCGTTCATCGCCGGTTAGGCCGGGCGGCGGCAAAGTGACCGTCACCATGTCGCCAACCCGCCTTCCACACGCTTGCCTGCGGCCGACACGGCTGGTTTCCCGCATCCCCTATCGCTTCGAAGCCTGAAAGGTTCGCCCGACCGTGCGCATTGCCCGCAGCCTGATCCCCGCCACCCTGATGCTTGCAGGCGCTTTTGCCGCCCTCGTGCCGGTACAGGCCCAAGCGCCTGCCGCTGCGATGCAGCCAGCGCAGAATGCTACCCCGCCAGCGGTGCCGATCGCGCCCCCGGGCGGGGCGCCGCGCAGCTTTGCCGATCTGACGGCACGGCTGGCCCCTGCGGTGGTCAATGTCTCGACGACGCAAAAGGTCGCGGTCGGCAAGATGCGCGGCATCCCGCCCGGTTCGCCGCTCGAAGAATTGTTCCGGCGTTTCCAGGAACAGCAGGGTGAACAGGGCGAACCTGTCACCCGCGAGGCGACATCACTGGGTTCGGGCTTCATCATCGATCCGACCGGCTATATCGTCACCAATAACCACGTCATTTCGGCCGGCGAAGGCAAGGGCGATGCCGTTGTCGATACCATAACCGTGACGCTGTCCGACCGCCGCGAATACACGGCCAAAGTCATCGGCCGCGACCCGTTGACCGATCTGGCGCTGCTCAAGATCGAATCAGCCGGCCTGCCTTATGTCAAGTTCGGCGACAGCAAGAGCGCACGCGTCGGCGACTGGGCGATTGCCATCGGCAACCCCTTCGGCCTTGGCGGCACCGTCACCGCCGGCATCGTATCGGCGGTGCATCGCAATATCGGCTCGGGCCAGTATGACCGCTACATCCAGACCGATGCCAGCATCAACCAAGGCAATTCGGGGGGGCCGTTGTTTGATCTCGATGGCAATGTCATCGGCATCAACACTGCGATTTTTTCGCCTACGGGGGGCAATGTCGGCTTGGGCTTTTCGATCCCCGCCGAACTTGCCAAGCCGGTCATCGAGCAGTTGCGTGCTACCGGCACGGTCAAGCGCGGCTATCTCGGCGTCGCCATCCAGCCGCTGTCGACCGACATCGCCGCCGGGCTCGCCCTGCCCAAGGACAAGGGCGAGATTGTCGCCAGCGTCGAACCCAACGGGCCCGCCGCCAAGGCCGGTATCAAGCAGGGTGACGTGATCGTGCGCATCAACGGCAGCGATGTCACTTACGACAACACGCTGTCCTATGTCGTTGCCAACACGCCGATCGGGTCGAGCGTGCCGATTGAACTGGTCCGCGATGGCCAGCGCCGCACAATTTCGGCGACGATCGCGCAGCGTCCGTCGGAAGCCATCGTCCAGGCCCGCGCCGGCATCACACCCGATGCCGCCGATGACAGCGCCGATGCCAAGTCGCCCGCGGCTGAAGCCACCAAGGCCAGCCTCGGCATCACCTTGCAACCGCTGACCGCGCAATTGCGCCAGCAGTTGAAGGTCCCTGATACGGTCAAGGGTGTCGTCATCGCCGGTATCACGCCCTCAAGCGATGCTGCGACCAATGGCTTGCAGCGCGGTGACATCATCCTGCAGATCAACCAGAAGCCGACGACCACCCCGACGGAAGCCGCCGCTGCGGTCGATGCCGCGCGCAAGGCGGGCCGCGACACGGTGCTGATGCTGGTCCAGCGCGGAGTTGCGCCGCCGCGCTACATCGGCATCAAGCTGATGGCCGAAAAGGCGAAATGACCTATCGGGGAGGGGTTTCAGCCCCGCCCCATATCGACGAGGCGGAGACCAGAATGCCGCAGATCACCGCCAATGGCATCGACCTGTACTTTGAAGACGCTGGTGACCCGGCGGCACCGGCTATCCTGCTCATCATGGGGTTGGGCCGCCAGATAATCGCCTGGCCGGCCGACTTTATCGCCGATCTGGTGGAACGCGGCTTTCGCGTCATCAGCTTCGACAATCGCGACGTCGGGCTGTCGACGCACCTCGACGCAGCGCCGGTGCGAAACCTCGCCGTCGCCATCGGCGCGCAGGTGCTCGGCATCAGGCTGAAACCAGCCTATTCGCTGACCGACATGGCGGATGATGCGCTGGCACTGCTCGATGCACTCGGGCTTGCGCGTGCCCATGTTGTCGGCGTGTCGATGGGCGGCATGATTGCCCAGATTATCGCGGCAAGCGCCCCGGAACGCACGCTCAGCCTGACCTCGATCATGTCGACCAGCGGCGCGCGTGGCCTGCCCGGCGCCTCGCCGGCGCTGCGCCGCCAGCTCATCGCACCGCGCAACGAAGCCAACGCCATTGCGCATGATATCCGGGTGCTCGAACTGACATCCTTTCCCGATCCGGCGCGCCCGGCAGGCGCCTTTGCCGACTTCGCCGCCCGCAGCCATGCGCGCGCCAGCAACCCGCGCGGTGTACAGCGCCAATTGCTCGCAATCCTCGCCGATGGCAGCCGTGCTGCGCGGCTGGCGGGCATCACCGCGCCGACACTGGTCATCCATGGTGCTGCCGACCCGTTGGTGCCGGCAGCCGGCGGGCGCGATACTGCGGCACGAATCAACGACGCGCGCTTCGAACTGATCGAAGCGATGGCGCACGACCTGCCGCCCTCGCAACTGCCGCGGCTGGCGGCACTGATTGCCGACCATGCCGCAGCGGCGAACATTACTCCGGTTGCGGCGGCGTCGCTGGCGAATTAACCGCTTCATTGGCCCGGTTGACGCTATCTGCCGCCGTCGCCGGGTCGATACTGCCATCGACGGCATCGTCGATGATGCCGGCCACTGCATCGGCCGCCGCCCCCGCATCGGGGCCGGCAATCTCCTCCACCAGCTCGGCGACATCTGCCACCGGGGTTGCCACCGGTCGCGCAAGCGCGCCCTTGCGGATCAATGCAGCGGTCATGAAACGCTTCCACAGGCGTGCCGGCACACTGCCGCCGACCACCGAGCCGTTCATCGGGCTATTGTCGTCATTGCCGACCCAGACGCCGACGACCAGATCATCGGCAAAGCCGAAAAACAGCGCGTCGCGGTGGTTTTGCGTCGTGCCGGTCTTGCCATAGGTCGGAATGGCCAAGCGCGCGGCATTGCCGGTGCCGTTGCGCACCGCCGATTGCAGCAGTTCGAGCATTGGCCCGCGCGACGGCCAGGGCGTCAGCGCCTCGGCCGCCGATTTGACCGTTGCCAGCACGCCGGTTTCGCGGGGGCGCATCAGGCCGGTCGCCGTCACCGGGCGGCTGCCGCGCGCCACCGCCGCATAGGCCTCCGTCATTTCAATGAGAGTGATCGGCGAGGTACCCAGCGCCATCGCCGGATATTCGCTGATCGGCGCGGTGATGCCGAGCTTGCGCGCCTGTTCGATCACCGCCGGAATGCCGACCTGTTGCGCCAGCCGCACCGCGACGACGTTCGACGAGGCGGCAAAGGCGGTGGCGAGGCTGACCTGCCCGCGATAACGACCATCGTCATTCTTGGGCGCATAATCGCCGATCTGGATGGGGTTGTCGTCCACCATGTCACCCGGCCGCATCCCGGCATCGAGCGCGGCGAGATAGACGAACAGCTTGAACGACGATCCCGGCTGGCGCTGCGCCTGCGTGGCGCGGTTGAAGCTCGACGCCTTGTAATCGGCCCCGCCGACCATGGCGACGACGGTGCCGTCGCGCCGCATCGCGACCAGCGCCGCCTGGCCGACGCCGGCCGGACGGCCATAGATCAGCGCATCCTTGACGGCGCGCTCGGCCTCCGCCTGCAAATCATGATCGAGCGTCGTCTTGACGATGACATCGCCATAGCCCGCCTCGGGCATTGCGGCGCGCGCCTGGGGCAGCACCCAATCGGCAAAATAGCTGCCGGTTGGCAATGATTTACGCCCCGGCGTATAGCGTGCCGGCCGCGCCTTGTCGGCTTCGGCTTGGGTTATCGCCCCGGTTTCGACCATTGCGGCAAGCACCAGCCGGCCGCGCTCGCGGGCATTCTCCAGGTGCCGGCTCGGTGCCAGCCGCGACGGCGCCTGCACCAGCCCGGCGAGCATCGCCGCTTCACCCAGCGTCAGCTTTTCGGGTTCGGTATCGAAATAGACGCGCGCAGCGGCGCGGATGCCATAGGCGCCATCGCCGAAATAGACGCTCGACAGGTAGCGCGACAGGATCTCGTCCTTGCTCAGCCGCGCCTCCAGCCACAGCGCGATGATGACTTCCTGCAACTTGCGCTTGATGCTGCGGTCGGCCGACAGAAAACTCGTCTTGGCAAGCTGCTGCGTCAGCGTCGAACCGCCCTGGGTAACGCCGCCGGCCTGGAC
>CAJAHV010000399.1 GCA_903939555.1 uncultured Alphaproteobacteria bacterium
CACCGCCGCCACGGCATTGGCAAAGCGCCGCCCACCCGGCCCCAGCGGCGCCGTGCTGCGGATGCGCGACACTGCCGCCACTGGCAGGCCCGCCGCCGCCAGCGCCGCCACCGCTGCCCGCACCACGCCCTCTGGCCGGCCGTGGCGGCCATGCCGGCGGTGCGACCCGATGGCAATGAGGATGGTTGCTGTCATGTCCCCCGTCGCCTACACCCTGCCCTGATGGAAAGCGACCCGAACGGCCCCCTGCCCCCCCCCGCGCTGCTCCCCCCGGCGCTCCCTTGGCCAGGCTATGTGCCGCACCCCGGCGACGCGCCACGCGATTGTTCGCTCTGCCCGCGGCTGGTGGCGTTCCGCGCCGAAGCAGCGGCGCGCAATCCGCTGTGGTGGAATGCCCCGGTGCCGGGCTTTGGCGATCCGCACGCCTGGCTGGCGGTGGTCGGCCTTGCGCCGGGCATGAAGGGCGCCAACCGCACCGGCCGGCCATTCACCGGCGATCATGCCGGCCTGCTGCTGTACCAGACCCTCGCCAAATTCGGGCTGAGCCATGGCGAATATGCCGCCACGTCCGATGACGGCGTGCGGCTGGACGGCGTCTTCATCACCAATGCCGTGCGCTGCGTACCGCCGGGCAATGCGCCCGACACGCATGAAAAACACGCCTGCCGGCCGTTCCTCACCAACCACCTCGCCAGCCTGCCCAAGCTCAAGGTTGTCATCGCGCTGGGCGGCACCGCGCACCAGTCGGCGGTCAAGGCGCTGGGCGGCAAGCTGCCCAAAACGCCGTTCGGCCATGGCGCCATCCACCCGCTGCACGCCGGCGTGACGGTCATCGACAGCTATCATTGCTCGCAGCTCAACACCAACACCGGGCGGCTGACGACCGAAATGTTCGAAGCCGTTTTCGAAAGCGCCCTCGCACAGCGACAGGCAATGCCGCTGCGATGAGCTTTCGCGTCATCGACCATGACCAAGGCAGCATCCCCTGGCTGCGCTGGCGCCACGATGGCATCGGCGGGTCGGACACGCCGGCGCTGATGGGCGAAAACCCGTGGCGGTCGGCAAAGGCCCTGTTCGCCGAAAAGGTCGCGCCATCGCGCTATGGCCCGGCCGGGCCGGTGCCCGAAAAACCGGCCATCGCCGATCTGTTCGCCGCAGCGCCGCGCCCGGCGGCACCACCGCCCGACCGGCGCTACCGCTCCGCCGCCTCGCGCGGCACCGCGCTCGAACCCTATGCGCGTGACCTGTACAACCGCCATGCCGGCGTCGAAACCATCCCCAACTGCCTCGAAAGCCGCGACCGGCCATGGCAGCGCGTCAGCCTTGACGGGCTATGCCTGCGCAGCAACCGCGTCGTCGAGATAAAATGCGGTGACAAGGTCTATGGCCACAGCGACGCGACCGGCACGGTGCCCTGCTACTACATCGGCCAATTGCAACACATCCTGGCAGTCTCGGGTTTCGACGCCGTGGATTTCTGGGTCTGGCTACCCGGCAAGACCCCGATCCTCATCACCGTGCCGCGCGACGAAGCCTATATCGCGCGCATGACGGCGATGCAGGCCGAATTCTGGGACCGCGTGCTGACGGCGCGTCAAATATCCTGCGCCAGCCGCGTGTAAAGCTGCGGGCGGCGATCACGGAAGAAACCGAAGGCGGCGCGGTGCTTCGCTGCCAGATCGAGATCCCAGGTCGCGATCACCATCCCCGTCTCGCTGTCATCGAGTTCCGACACGATGTCGCCGCGCTGGTCACAGGCAAAGCTGGTGCCGTAGAAGGTCTGCGCGTGTGGGGTGCCCGCTTCCTCGGTGCCGATGCGGTTGCAGGCGAGCACCGGCACGACGTTCGACACGGCATGGCCCTGCATGGCGCGCCGCCACATCCGCCGCGTATCGAGCGAGGGGTCGTGTGGCTCGGTACCAATGGCGGTGGGGAACAGCAGCACCTCGGCGCCCTCCAGCATCATGTGGCGCGCGGTTTCGGGGTACCATTGGTCCCAGCAGATGCCGACGCCGATGACGCCGTGGCGCGTTTCCCACACCTTGAAGCCGGTATTGCCGGGGCGGAAATAGAATTTTTCCTCATAGCCCGGGCCATCGGGAATATGGCTCTTGCGATAGACGCCCATGATGTTGCCGCCATCATCGATCATCGCGATGCTGTTGTAATGGTGCGGGCCGTCCTTTTCGAAAAAACTCGCCGGGATATAGGTTTTCGTCTCCAGCGCGGCCTCGCGCATGGCAGCGACCGCCGGGTGCTTGTCCAGCGGCAGGGCGTTGGCGAACAGGCCTTCATCCTCGTGCCGGCAGAAATAATGGCCTTCAAACAATTCGGGCGGCAGGACGACCTGCGCGCCGGCCGCCGCCGCATCGCGCACAGCCGCCGCCGTCATCGCGATATCGGCGTCGCGCACGCCCGAAAAGCCGAGTTGCAGGCCGGCAACGGTGATGTTTCGGGTCATTGTTCGTCCTTGTCTTCACCTCGCCCCGCCGGGGAGAGGTCGACTCGCGCGAAGCGCGGCGGGAGAGGGGTGCGCGGGCGGGGCTAGGTGATATGATTACGCCGGTTGCTGCTGGGTGATGCAATGGAAACTGCCGCCACCGGTGAGGATATGGTCAGCGCGCAGCCCGATGCAATCCCGCCCCGGGAACAGCGCCCTGATCGCCGCCACTGCCGCCGCGTCCGATGGCGCGCCATAAGTTGGCACCACGACGACACTGTTGGCGATATAGAAGTTCATATGGCTCGCCGGCACGATCTCGCCATGGCGCTCGACCCGGCCCGGGGATGGCACGCCGACGACGGTCAAGCCGAAATCGCGGGCGCGGTCGGCAGCATCGGTAAAGACATCGCGGTTGGGGTCATCCTTGGCAGGTTCAGGCAGGGCCAGCACGCCGGGCGCCACGAAGCGCGCCAGATTGTCGACATGACCGTCGGTATGGTCATTCAGCAGACCCTCACCAAGCCACAGCACCCGGTCGATGCCCAGATCGCGGCGCAGGTGCGATTCGACCTCGTTCTGGTCCATCTTCGGGTTGCGGTTGGGGTTGAGCAGGCATTGCTCGGTGGTCACCGCCAGCCCGGTGCCGTCGCAATCGATGGCGCCGCCCTCCAGCACCCAGCCATGGCGCGCCAGCGGCACGCCGGCCGCCGCCGCGACAAACGCCGCCACGCCATCATCGCCGGGCAGATCATATTTGCCGCCCCAGCCGTTGAAGCGGAACCCCGCCGCCGCATCGCCAACCGGCGATTGCATGAACAACGGCCCGGTATCGCGCAGCCAGATGTCGCCAAAGCCATAGGCATGAAAACCGACATTGCAGCCGGCGAGCATGTCCTTTGCCACCGCCATCGCCACATCATCGGCAACCAGCAGTTCGACCCGCTCCCCCGCCGCAATCGCCCGCACCATCGCGGCGACTTCGGCCTGCGCCGGCGCGAGATCTTCCAGCCACAGGTCGGCGGCGCTGGGAAACGCTGTCCAGGTCGCGGCATGCGGGCGCCATTCGGCGGGCTGGCGAGCGGTCATGCAGGCCTCGGTGCGTGAATCATCATGGCTTGTGCTTGCCAGCCCCGCCAAGCTTGCGCAACGCCTGTAAGTGCGCACACGGCGCCGGTCAGTCGCTTTCGGGCGCCTGCCCCTTGAAGCCCTGCGCTACGACATACCATTCGCTCGACCCCTTGCGGCTGGCCGGCGGCTTGACATGCTTGACGGTGGTGAACGACTTTTTCAGCAGCGCCGTCAGCGCGCCATCGCCGCCGCCGGCCAGCACCTTGGCAACAAAGGCGCCGCCCGGCCGCAGCAGCCGCCCGGCCATGTCGAGCCCGGCTTCGATCAGCCCCATGGTGCGCAGATAATCGGTCATCTGGTGGCCAACGGTGTTGGCCGCCATGTCGGACAGCACGATATCGGCCTGGCCGCCCAGTGCCGCGAGCAGCACGCCCTCCGTATCGTCGTCGAGAATGTCCTTTTCGAACAACGTTACCCCGACAATCGGTTCGATCGGCAACAGGTCGATGCCGACAACCTTGGCGCGCGGCCGTTTTTCCAGCACAACCTGGCACCAGCCACCCGGTGCGGCGCCGAGATCGACGACGCGCTCGACCTGGTTCAGCAACGAGAATTGCGCATCAAGTTCCTTCAGCTTGAACGCCGCCCGGCTGCGATAGCCAGCGGCCTTGGCGGCGGCGACATAAGGGTCGTTCAGGTGCCGCGCCAGCCACTGGTTCGACGAGGTCGTGCGCCGATGGGCGTTCTTGACCTTGACCTTGCCGCCGCGCGAGCGCCCGCCCGGGCCGTTACTACCACTTGGTGTCGTCATCGCCCTGCCGCCCATACGCCGTCGCGCGCCATCAAGGTGCGCAGGATGCCTTCGCGAATGCCGCGATCGGCGATACGCACCCCGCCGCCGGGCCAGCGCGACAGGATCGCGTCGACAATCGCACAGCCCGCCGCGATCAATTCCGCCCGGTCGCTGCCAATACAGGCGAGCCGGGCGCGTTCCTGGGTACTCTTGTGGGCGATCTCGCGGCACAGCGCTAGCAGCGCGTCGGTATCGACCAGCGCGCCATCGACGATGCGCCGGTCATAGGCCGGCAGCCCCATCTGCACACTGGCGAGCGTCGTGATCGTCCCCGAGGTGCCGAGCAGTTGCACCGCCCCCGGCCCCTGCCCGACCCCGCGCGCCGCCAGCCGTGCTGCAAAGCCATCAAGCAGGCTGGTGACCTTGGCGAGCATCCGGTCATAGGCCAGCGCACGATCAGGGGCATCGCGCCATTGCGGCTCGGTTTCGGCGAGCGAGACAACGCCCCACGGCATGGAAATCCAGTCGATGATCTCGGGATCGCCGCCATTTGCACTGCCGGGCGCGACGAGCATCACCTCGGTCGAGCCGCCACCGATATCGAAAACCAGCGCTGGCGGGCCATCGGCGGCGATCAGCATGTGGCAGCCCAGCACGGCAAGACGGGCTTCCTCGGCGGCGCTGATAACATCAAGCGCGATGCCGGTTTCGGCAAAGACCCGATCGACGAAGCGACTGCCATTGGCGGCGCGTCGGCAGGCCTCGGTGGCGACATTGCGCGTCAGCCGTACATCGCGGCGTGACAGCTTGTCAGCACAGGAAGCGAGCGCGGCGACGGTGCGGTCCATCGCGGCTTCGGACAATCGCCCCGATTCCATCAGGCCTTCGCCCAGCCGCACGACACGCGAATAAGCATCGACGATGACAAAACCCTGCGGCCCCGGCCGGGCGATAAGCAGCCGGCAATTGTTGGTGCCCAGATCGAGCGCGCCATAGGTCCGGCCGCGCCTTGCCAGTGGTACACGCGATACCGGCTGGCGCTGCGGAGCGCGCGACGCACGCGGGGTGGCCGCATCGGCAGGATGCTGCCCGGCAGCCGCAGCGCGCGGGTCAGCGCAGGGCCGATCACCATTCCAGTTGGCATCCCCCGAGCACGGGTCGCTGCTCGCTTCACCAGCCAGAATGCGACCGCGTTCGGCATCGCTAAGGGGACTCGTATCGGCTTGAGCCGACATGATCATCATTCCAATCGTATCACCAGCACCGCGAAACACGGCACCAGAACCTGAGTTCAATGCTAGTCCGAGTTGCCCGGCTTGGCAAATTTTCGCCGCACCCGCCGCATCGCAAAGGGATTTTCAGAATTGACTCCGCCGCGCCTTCTGCCTACTTGCGCCGCTCTGCTTGGCGCATGCCGGTGGTTGCTGCCCTGTCGTCTAATGGTAAGACAACGGACTCTGACTCCGTTTATCGAGGTTCGAATCCTCGCGGGGCATCCACCCCATGATGCCGCAATAGGACCTCGCGCATCGGCGTCCGCACAAGCCGGCAGATAAGCCCGTGCCGAGTGTAAGGCTTGCCAATCGCAAACCGGAACAGTCCGGATCCGGCCTGCTACTTCCTTACCACCGGCCCCCGGATCAACCCGATTTCCAGCGTTGCACCCACACGACAAGATCGATATTAAAAAGTTCTTCCGTCGGTGTGGGGCAATAGCTCAGATGGGAGAGCGCAGCAATCGCACTGCTGAGGTCGGGAGTTCGATCCTCCCTTGCTCCACCAATTTTTTCAATAGGTTACAGAAAAACTTGCGATCAGCATGACGCCCTGTGCTGCCACGCTGCTAGCATCGAAAAACAAATGCGCATCGGTTTGGACCAGTATATTGCCTCAGAACGGCAAAATGGCAGCGTTGAACGATCTTGAGCGGGAACCGCCCCGTCTGCGACCGCGCTGCTTGCCACTTTGCCTGACTGGCTCAAGACAGACCCTGGATTTGACAGGTTCCGACCCTGAGCATTCGGTAAATCCGGCGGGGTCTGGCATCATGGCGCGCGTCACTGCCAGCGCCTCGCTGATCACACAAACCCCTATGTCCGGAAACCAACCATGATCCTTCTCACCGGTGGCGCCGGCTATATCGGCTCGCATATCGCGTTGGCGCTGCTCGACCGCGGCGATACGGTCGTGGTTCTCGACAATCTGTCCACCGGCCATCGCTGGCTGGTTCCGCCGGATGCCGCTTTTGTCGAAGGTGACTGCGGCGACGCGGCACTGGTGACGCGCCTGTGCCGCGACCATGGCGTCACCGCTGTCATCCATTGCGCCGGCATGCTTTCGGTGGCTGAATCGGTCGAACTGCCGCTGGCCTATTACGACGTCAATGTCGGCCGCGCCGTGACGCTGTTTGCCGCCGCGATCGCCGGCGGCGCCCGCCGGTTACTGTTTTCCTCCACCGCGACCGTCTATGGTGCCACCGATGCCGAGCACCTGTGCGAAGACCTGCCGTTGGCACCCGTCAGCCCCTATGCCGCCAGCAAGGCGATGGTCGAACGCATCCTTGCCGATATCGCGGCCACCGGCGCCGCCACGGTCGGCGTGCTGCGCTATTTCAACGTCGCCGGAGCGGATCGCGCCGGTCGGTCCGGCCAGGTGTCACAAGCCGCGACCCATCTCATCAAGATCGCCGCCGAAGCCGCCATCGGCAAACGCGATCATGTGCTGGTCACCGGCAATGATTTTGCCACGCCCGATGGCACCGGCATCCGCGATTACATCCACGTCAGCGACCTGGCGGCGGCGCATCTGGTGACACTCGATGCGCTGGCCGCCAATCCGGAAAAAAGCCTCACCTTCAATGTCGGCAACGGTCGTGGCGCGTCGGTAACCGAGGTGCTCGATGCCGTCGATCGTGTCACCGGCCGGCCGCTGCACCGCATCCCGGCACCGCGCCGTGCCGGCGATGTCGCGCGGTTGGTCGCCGACAATGCCCGCATCCGCGCCGATCTCGGCTGGCAACCGGCGCATGGCGATCTTGATGTCATGGTAGCCGATGCCATCGCCTGGGAAAATCGCCTCGCAGCGCGGCTTGACTGAACGCAAGGAACCACCGCCGCAGGCGGTTATCATGGATCCACGCGCCACCATGGCGCGAAAGGACCCGCTATGATCTTCACCCTCATCAGCCTCGTCATCATCGGCCTGCTGCTCTGGCTGGTAAACAACTACATCCCGATGGACAGCAAGATCAAAAGCATCCTCAACGTCATCGTCGTCATCGCCGTCATGGTCTGGCTGTTGCAGGCGTTCGGCCTGATCGGCGGCGTCGGCCTGCGCTGATCGGCGCACCTGCATCCCACCGCGACACCGGGCCGCTTTCGCCGCCGGCCCGGCTCGCCTATCAAGGGCGCGTGATCGATCCCGCCACCCTGAACCTTGGCCTCATCGCCATCGGCACCCTCCAGACGACATTGATCGTGCTGGTCCGCTATTTCGCCGCCAGCGGCGGCTTTGCCCTGTGGACGGCGCGGCGCGGCATCGTCGCCGGCCCGGCCGACCCGGCGCGCCGCCGCAAACAGGTGCGCGACGAAATCCGCTGGTCGGTCGTCTCCGCCATCATCTACGGCGTGCCTGCCGGCGTCATGCTGGCGGCGTGGCGCTTTCAGGGCCTCACCGCGATCGCCACCGATTTCGGCGCCGGTGCGGCGCTGTGGTGGGTGCCGAGCATCCTGCTCTACCTCTTCCTCCACGACACATGGTTCTACTGGACCCACCGCTGGATGCATGGCCCCCGCCTGTTCAAGGCCGTCCACGCCGTCCACCACGCCTCCAAGCCCCCCACCGCCTGGGCCGCGATGAGCTTTCATCCTTGGGAAGCGCTCAGCGGCGCGCTGCTCATCCCGTTCCTCGCCTTCGTCATCCCCATCCACTGGAGCGCGCTCGGCGTGGTGCTCACCATCGCGACGGTGATGGGCGTTACCAACCACATGGGCTGGGAAATGTTCCCGGCGCGCTGGGTCAAGGG
>CAJAHV010000400.1 GCA_903939555.1 uncultured Alphaproteobacteria bacterium
GACCGGGCGATCCTCGATACGGTGCAGGCCGAGCACGCCCGATTGCGGCGTGTTGAGGATCGGCGTCGACATCAGCGAGCCGAAGACGCCGCCGTTGGAGATGGTGAAATTGCCGCCCTGCAAGTCCTCCAGCTTCAACTGGTTATTCTGCGCGCGCTTGCCGAAATCGGCGATGGCCTTTTCGGTGGCGGCAAAGCTCAATTTGTCGGCATTGCGCAGCACCGGCACGACGAGGCCACCCGGCGACGATACCGCGATGCCGAGATCGGCATAGTCGCGATAGACGATCTCATCGCCCTCAACCGACGCGCCGACGGCCGGGACATCACGCAGCGCCAGCACGACCGCCTGCGAGAAAAATGACATAAAACCAAGGCGTACGCCGTGTTTCTTTTCAAACATATCCTTGTAGCGGGCGCGCGCCGCGATCACCGCCGTCATGTCGACATCGTTGAAGGTGGTCAGCATCGCTGCGGTATTCTGGGCTTCCTTCAACCGGCGGGCGATCGTCTGGCGCAGCCGCGTCATCCGCACGCGTTCCTCGCGGCGTTCCGCTGCGACCGGTGCGGCAACAGCCGCGGATGCCGGCGATGCCTTCACCTTGGCGGTGCCGGCTTCGATCGCGGCCAGAACATCAGCTTTGGTCAACCGGCCATCCTTGCCGGTGGCAGCGATGCTGGCCGGATCAAGATTATAGGTGTCGACAAGGGTGCGAACCGCCGGGCCCATCGCCTCGAGCGGCGCCGATACGCTGGTCGCGGGTGCCGCGGGCGCTGCCACTGCAACAGGTGCCGCAACCGGCGCTGCCGCAGGTTTTGCAACCGGCACGACTGCACTGGCGGCCCCGGCCGCTTCGATGATGGCGATCCGCGCGCCAACCGCCACCGTGTCACCCACGGCAAACAATTGCGCGCCCATCACGCCGGCGACCGGCGACGGCACTTCCACCGCGACTTTGTCGGTTTCCAGGCTGACAATCGGCTCATCTGCAGCGACCGCATCGCCCGGCTGTTTCAGCCATTGGCCGACGCTTGCTTCAGTGATCGATTCGCCCAGCGCGGGGACGATGACATCAGTTGTCATATTATACTGCCTTGTTGCTGGATTTCAGGCCGCCACGGATGGCGGCATTGACTTCGGCGCGGCTGGCGCCAAGCGCTTCTGCGATGAGTTTTGCCTGTTCGGCATTGTGGCGCTTCATCAGCCCCGTAGCGGTCGCCGCTGCCGCAGCACGACCGGCATATTGGGGGCGCTTGCCCAGCGCCGTTTCGATGAAGGGTGCGACGAAGCTCCAGGCGCCGGCGTTCTTCGGTTCTTCCTGCGCCCAGACAATATCCTCGAGCCCCGGGAAGGTCGCGGCATATTCGGCGATGATGTCCCCCGGGAACGGGTAAAGCTGTTCGACGCGGAGCAGATAGACATCGTCGCGCCCGGATTTTTCGCGCGCTTCGAGCAGGTCATAATAGACCTTGCCGGTGCACATCACGAGCCGGCGGATCTTTGCCGGATCGCACGGTGCCAGATCATCGAGGCAGCGGTGGAAGCTGGTGCCGGCATCCATGTCGGCGAGCGTCGACACGGCGCGCTTGTGGCGCAGCAGCGACTTGGGCGTGAAGATGATCAGCGGCTTGCGGAAATCACGCAGCAACTGGCGGCGTAGCAAATGGAAATAATTCGACGGCGTCGTCGCATTGGCGATCTGGAGATTGTCTTCCGCGCAAAGCTGCAGGAAGCGCTCCATGCGCGCCGAGCTGTGTTCAGGCCCCTGCCCTTCATAGCCGTGCGGCAGCAGCATAACGAGGCCGTTGGCGCGCAGCCATTTGACTTCGCCGGCCGCGATGAACTGGTCGATGATCGTCTGGGCACCATTGACGAAATCGCCGAACTGGCCTTCCCACAGCACCAATGTCTTGGGATCGGCAAGCGCATAGCCATATTCGAAGCCGAGCACGCCGAATTCGGAAAGTGGGCTGTCGAGCACTTCGAAGCTGCCGCCACCGCTCTTGGCGCCAACCGACTTGAGCGGCGCCATCCGGCGACCATCAACCTGGTCGGTCCACACCGAATGACGCTGGCTGAAGGTGCCGCGCCCCGAATCCTGCCCCGAAAGGCGCACGCCATAACCATCTTCGAGCAGCGAGCCAAAGGCCAGCGCCTCGGCGGTCGCCCAATCGATGTTGGCGCCGCTCGTCAATGTTTCATTCTTGGCGTCAAGAATGCGCACCAACGTCTTGTGAACATTGAAACCATCCGGAACAGTTGTCAGCGTCTTGCCGATTGTACGCAGATTGGCGGCATCGACCCCGGTCGCTGCGGCGCGGCGCCCGGTGATTTCTTCCTTGGGCTTGCCGAGCCCTGACCAGCGGCCTTCGAACCATTCCGCCTTGTTGGCCTTGAACCCGGCAGCCGCGTCGAAATCGGCCTCCAGCACATCGGTATAGCGCTTGACCGCATCGGCGAGGAAGCCGGCGCCGATGACGCCTTGGCTTTCCAGACGGGCGGCATATAGTTCACTGACCGGCTGCTGCTTGCCGATCTGGGCGTACATCAGCGGCTGGGTGAAGCTTGGCTCATCGCTTTCGTTATGGCCGAAGCGGCGATAGCACCACATATCGATGACGACATCGCGCTTGAACTTCTGGCGGAATTCGGTTGCCACCTTGGTGGCAAAGGTCACCGCTTCCGGATCATCGCCATTGACGTGAAAAATCGGCGCCTGGACGATCTTGGCGACATCCGACGGATAGGGCGACGAGCGCGCAAACTGCGGGCTGGTGGTGAAACCGACCTGGTTGTTGACGACGAAATGGATGGTGCCGCCGGTGCTGTAGCCGGTCAGCCCCGAAAAGCCGAAGCATTCCGCCACGATCCCCTGCCCGGCGAATGCCGCATCGCCGTGCAACAGCACCGGCATCGAATGACTGTGATCGGCATCAGCGGCCAACGTCTGGATGGCGCGCACCTTGCCGAGCACGACCGGGTCGACCGCTTCGAGGTGCGACGGATTGGGTGCCAGCGACAGGTGCACCAGATTGCCGTCGAATTCGCGGTTGGTGCTGGTGCCGAGGTGATATTTGACATCGCCCGAACCGCCGACATCATCGGGGTTGGCCGAGCCGCCACCGAATTCGTGGAAGATGATGCGGAACGGCTTCTGCATCACATTGGCGAGCATGTTGAGGCGGCCGCGGTGCGGCATGCCGAAGACGATTTCCTTGATCCCGAGCTGGCCGCCGATCTTGATGATCGATTCCATCGCGGGGATCATCGCTTCGGCACCATCAAGGCCGAAGCGCTTGGTGCCGACATATTTGCGGCCAAGGAATTTTTCGAAATGTTCAGCTTCGACCAATTTGTTGAGAATGGCTTTTTTGCCATTGTCGCTGAACTGGATCTCCTTGTTGCGGCCTTCGATCTTGTCCTGGATGAAACGGCGTTCCTCGACATCGTTGATATGCATGTATTCAACGCCGACGTGGCCGCAATAATTGGCGCGCAGGATCGAGACGATCTCGCGGATCGTCGCGGTCTGCAGCCCCATGGCTCCGCCGATATGCACGGGACGGTCGAGATCGGCTTGGTTGAAGCCATGATATTCTGGCGTCAGATCGGCCGGCAAATCACGCTTCAGCAGCCCCAGTGGATCGAGATCGGCGGCAAGATGGCCACGGACGCGATAGGTGCGGATCAGCATCAGCGCCGAAATCGAATCCTGCGCGGCGCGGGCGATCGCGTCGGGCGAAGCACCCGCCGCCGCCGCAATTGCAACGGCCTTGCCTGCCACTTTGCCCGGCGCCGTGATGACCATATCGGCGGCATCGAGCGCCCGGGTCAGATCATCGCCTGACGGCAATGGCCAGTCGGTCCGCGCCCAAGATGGCCCCGACATGTCTTCGACACCGGGCAACAAGGCTTCAAAATCCATTACGCACGTCCTTCATCCGTCACGGGGCTGATAGCCTTGCCGCGCGAGCGTGTCACCGTCATTAACTGCATGGCTGCCATGTTTTACGGCACAGGCAACCATTGCCTGCCGAATTGGCCTTTTGGCGAACGCCGGCTTGCGTATCAGGCGGATGTGAAGCGCGAAACCCGGGTGTCCTGTACGCGGATCTGTTCAACATAGTTGAGCACCCGCGCGTGCAAGGGCAGGTTGAGCACTTCAGCCCGGGCGAGCGAGCGTGCCGCCAGCGGCGTCGTATCGATCGGCGACCGGGCTGCATCGATGATGGTGATATTGTCGAGGCCGCGATTATGGCGCACCTCCACCGCGACGTGCGAACGGTCGTCACGGCTGCTGCCCTCACCCCAGTCGCCGAACACCAAGCCGATGGCGACGGCATGGGTGCCGGTGGTACCCGGCGCCCATTGCACGACATAGGCGGTGGTGCCATCGGCATCCATGAGGTTGCCCCACACCCGCCGCGCCGGGACGCCGCAACAGGCGCAGGCGGTAAAATCCGCCTGGCCGGTCAGTTCGATCGTGCCGCCTGCCATCAACTGGCTGCCATCAACCCTTCAGGACTTCGGCCAGCGTGATGCCGAGCAGCGACGGCGATGGCGAAACGCGAATGCCGGCGGCTTCCATTGCCGCCATCTTGCTGCCGGCATCGCCCTTGCCGCCCGAAACGATCGCGCCGGCATGGCCCATGCGCCGGCCCGGAGGCGCGGTGGTGCCGGCAATGAAGCCGACCATCGGCTTTTTGCGTCCGCGCCGGGCTTCGTCCTGGATGAACTGCGCGGCTTCTTCTTCGGCCGAGCCGCCGATTTCGCCGATCATGATGATCGACTTGGTGGCGTCATCGGCGAGGAACAGCTCGAGCATGTCGATGAAGTTGGTGCCGTTGACCGGATCACCACCGATACCGACGGCGGTCGTCTGGCCAAGGCCCACAGCGGTCGTCTGGTGCACGGCTTCATAGGTCAAGGTGCCAGAACGCGAGACAACGCCGACCGAGCCCTTGGAGAAGATATTGCCCGGCATGATGCCAATCTTGCATTCGCCGGGCGTGAGCACGCCGGGGCAATTGGGGCCGATCAGGCGCGATTTCGAACCGACCAGCGAGCGTTTGACGCGCACCATGTCGAGCACCGGAATACCTTCGGTGATGCAGATGATCAGCGGCACTTCGGCGTCGATGGCTTCGCAGATCGCATCGGCGGCGCCGGGCGGCGGCACATAGACGACACTGGCGTCACAATGGGTAGCGGCGCGGGCTTCATGGACAGTGTTGAACACCGGCCGGCCGAGATGCGTGCTGCCGCCCTTGCCCGGCGCGGTGCCGCCGACGACATTGGTGCCATAGGCAATCGACGCTTCGGTGTGGAACGTCCCCTGCTTGCCGGTGAAGCCCTGCGTGATGACGCGGGTGTTCTTGTTGATGAGGATCGACATTACGCAGCCTTCCGAACTTCGGCGACGATCTTCGCCGCGGCATCGCCAAGATTGTCACCCGAAATGATCGGCAGCCCGCTTTCGGCGAGGATCTTCTTGCCCAATTCAACATTGGTGCCCTCCAACCGCACGACGAGCGGCACGGAGAGGTTCACTTCCTTCGCCGCGGCGATGATGCCTTCGGCGATGATGTCACAGCGCATGATGCCGCCGAAGATGTTGACGAGAATGCCCTTCACCGCCGGGTCCTTCAAAATCAGCTTGAAGGCGTTGGTGACCTTTTCCTTGTCGGCACCGCCGCCGACATCGAGGAAGTTGGCAGGCTCTTCACCGTTCAGCTTGATGATGTCCATGGTCGCCATGGCGAGGCCAGCACCATTGACCAGGCAACCAATGGTGCCATCGAGCTTGATGAAGGCGAGGTCGAACTTCGACGCTTCGACTTCGGCGGGGTCTTCCTCGGTCAGGTCGCGCAGCGCGACGAGATCGGGGTGGCGATAGAGCGCATTGGGATCGAAGCCGACCTTGGCATCGAGCACCATCAGCTTGCCGTCACCCGTCACGGCGAGCGGGTTGATCTCGATCTGCGAAGCATCGGTGCCGACAAAAGCGGCATAAAGCGTCGCTACGACATGTTCGGCCTGCTTGGCGAGATCACCGCTCAGCCCGAGCAGCGCCGCGACGTTGCGGCCGTGGTGCGGCATGATGCCGGTCGCCGGGTCGATGGTCAGCGTGGTGATCTTTTCCGGCGTGTCGTGCGCGACGGTTTCGATGTCCATGCCCCCTTCGGTCGACACGACCAGCGCGATGCGCCCGGTGGCGCGATCGACGAGCAGCGCGAGGTAGAATTCCTTTTCAATATCAACGCCATCGGTGACATAGAGCCGGTTGACCTGCTTGCCGGCCGCACCCGTCTGAATGGTGACCAGCGTGTTGCCGAGCATGTCGGTCGCTGCGGCGCGCACATCATCGGCGCTGCGGGCGAGACGAACGCCGCCCTTGGCTTCGGGCGGCAATTCGACGAACTTGCCCTTGCCGCGCCCGCCGGCGTGGATCTGCGCCTTCACCACATACAACGGCCCGGGCAGCTTTGCCGTGGCGGCGACGGCTTCGTCGACCGTCAGCGCGGCGAAACCCGCTGGCACCGGCACGCCGAATTTGGCGAGCACTTCCTTGGCTTGATATTCGTGAATATTCATGTCGGGTTCCACCTCTCTGTCATCCCGGCCTTGAGCCGGGATCCAGTTGTCTTCGGTCAGTCCAGCAGCAAGCCGGGTCCCGGCTCAAGGCCGGGATGACATTATCAAGCCAGCGACGGATCGATCGCCTTGCAGGCCACCAGCAGTTCCTTGACCGCATCGACCGACACGGTGAAATTCGCCTGCGCTTCCGGCGTCAACGCGATCTCGACGACCTTTTCCACGCCGCCCGCACCGATGATGCACGGCACGCCAACGTACAGATCGTTGACGCCATATTGCCCGGTCAGGTTCACCGCACAGGGGATGACGCGCTTCTGGTCATGCAGATAGGCTTCGGCCATCGCGATACCGCTGGTGGCGGGCGCAAAATAGGCGCTGCCGGTCTTGAGCAGGCCGACGATCTCGCCGCCGCCCGAGCGGGTGCGCTGCACGATCGCGTCGATGCGCTCCTGCGTCGACCAGCCCATCTTGATGAGATCGGGCACCGGGATGCCAGCAACGGTCGAATATTCGATGACCGGGACCATCGTGTCGCCATGGCCGCCGAGCACGAAGGCGGTGACATCCTTGACCGAAACCTTGAATTCATCGGCGAGGAAATGGCGGAATCGCGCCGAATCGAGCACGCCGGCCATGCCGACGACCATGTGGTGCGGCAGGCCGGAGAATTCGCGCAGCGCCCAGACCATGGCATCAAGCGGGTTGGTGATGCAGATAACAAAGGCGCCCGGCGCATTGGCCTTGATGCCTTCGCCGACGGCCTTCATCACCTTCAGGTTGATCCCGAGCAGATCGTCGCGGCTCATGCCCGGCTTGCGGGCAATACCGGCGGTGACGATGATGACATCGGCACCGGCGATATCGGCATAATCATTGGTGCCCTTGAGGTTCACATCGAACCCTTCCACCGGGCCGCACTGCGCCAGATCGAGCGCCTTGCCCTGCGGCACGCCTTCGACCACATCGAACAGCACGACATCGCCCAAGGCTTTTGCCGCCGCCAGGTGCGCCAGCGTGCCACCGATGTTGCCAGCGCCGATCAGCGCAATTTTATTGCGAGCCATGGGGAGTTAATCCTTCGCGTGAGTCGTTCAAAGTCGGGCTTCGGATAGTCCCGATGCCGCCCCTGTGCAACTGCAACAATGCGCTAAGCCGCCTCCGCCTCGCCATGGCCGAGCGCCATATACGCTGCCGATTGCATCTCCATCAGCCGCGATACGGTGCGTTCGAATTCAAAGGCGCCGTCACCGGCCGGATACAGCACCGCCGGCACCGCCCCGGCCGAGGCCACCAGCTTGACCTTATATTCATACAGCGCATCGATCAGCGTGATGAAGCGTACCGCCTCGTTGCGGTTTTCCGGGCCCATCATGGGAATGCCGACGATGAAAACCGTATGATAATGGCGGGCGATGGCAAGATAGTCCGCCGCCCCCAGCGGCTTGCGGCACAGCCGGGCAAAGGAGAACACCGCCACGCCCTTCAGCGATTTCGGCACGAACAGCATGCGCCCGCCGGGCACATGCAATGTTTCGGTCGGCACCCGGCCGCGGTCCTCCACCGGATAATCGGTCAGCCGGAAAAAGGTGTCCGCCATCGCCGCCGTCGCCGCCGCATCGGCCGGCACATGCCAGGTCGCGGCGCCGCCGAGCCGTTCCAGCCGGTAATCGGTCGGGCCATCGAGTGTGATGACAGCGCATTGCCGCTGGATCAGCGCGATGAACGGCAGGAACAATTGCCGGTTGAGCCCATCCTTGTAGAGATCGGTCGGCACCCGGTTCGATGTGGTGACGATGGTCACGCCATGGCCGAACAGCGCGGTGAACAGCCGTGACAGGATCGCCGCATCGGCAATATCCTTGACCTGCATTTCATCAAAGGCGAGCAGCCGCGCCCCCCCTGCGATCTGCGCCGCTACCGCCGGGATCGGGTCCGGGCCACCCTTCTGCCGCTCGGCATGCAAAAGCCCGTGCACTTCCAGCATGAATTCGTGGAAATGCACCCGGCGCTTGGGCGACACCTCGGCATGGGCGTAGAACAAATCCATCAGCATGGATTTGCCGCGGCCAACCCCGCCCCAGATATACAGGCCCTGCGGCGCCGCCACGGGTTCGGGCTTGCGCCAGCGCGCCAGCAGGCCGGGTTTGGCCAGCGGTGCCGCCAGTTCGGCGGCGAGCGTATCAAGCCGGTCGACCACCGCGACCTGCGCCGCATCGGGCCGCAATTCGCCAGCCGCGACCAGCGCCTGATAGGCGGCGCGCACCCCAGCCATGGCGGTCAGCCAGCCTTGGTCACGGGCCGGCTGGCGGCACCATCACCCGTCGGGCGCGGCAGGCGCGGCACCTTGCGCATCGTGCTGGTGAAGGAAGCGATCTTTTCACCTTCCTGCGTCACCAGCCCGCGCACGAACAACATCTTGCCGGTTTCCTTGAGGATTTCGCCCGACGCCTCGATATGCTTGCCAACGATGCCCGCCGACAGGAAATCGGTGGCGCAGCTCAGCGTCACCGCAGCGTTGTTTTCAAGCTGGCGGAAGATGAAGGCGAACATCGCCATGTCGATGAACGACATGATGAAGCCGCCGTGCAGATAGCCCAGGCCATTGGTGTGGCGCCGGTCGGTCGCCATCCGGCATTCGACCGCGCCGCCAGCATCGGCGCGGAAATAGAAATCCCCCAGCATCGAGGTAAAGCGCCCGTCCGGCTCCCGCCGCCAGCGCGTCCAGCCGGCATGTTCGCCGTCATTCATGAGTTCGCGTGTCATGGCGTGGAGGTAGCGCGCAGGGGCGTGGGGGGCAAGCCTGCCTCGCTGACGCCAGCCCCCTCTCCCGCCTGCGGGAGAGGGGACTCGGCCACTTCGCCGAGCGGGTGAGGGTGTTCTTTAGTTACGATGCGGCGGTACACCCTCACCCGCCGCGCTGGCGCGCGTGTCGCCTCTCCCGCAAGCGGGAGAGGGGCATGCTTAACCCGCTCGCTCGACCATCATCAGCTTGATTTCGGCGATCGCCTTGGCCGGATTGAGCCCCTTGGGGCAGACATTCGAGCAATTCATGATCGTGTGGCAACGATACAGGCGGAACGGATCTTCCAGCGCATCGAGCCGTTCGCCGGTCATCTCGTCACGGCTGTCGGCGAGCCAGCGATAGGCCTGAAGCAGGATCGCCGGCCCGAGGAACTTGTCGCTGTTCCACCAATAGGACGGGCACGATGTCGAGCAGCAGGCACACAGGATGCATTCGTACAGCCCGTCGATCTTGGCACGATCGGCTTCGGACTGGATACGCTCCTCGCCCGATGGTGCCGGCGTGACGGTCTGCAACCACGGCTTGATCGAGGCATATTGCGCGTAGAAATGCTTGAAATCGGGGACCAGATCCTTGACGACTTCCATGTGCGGCAGCGGCGTGATCCGCACTTCGCCCTTGATGTCGGCAATCGCCTGGGTGCAAGCCAGCGTGTTAAGACCGTCGATGTTCATCGAGCACGACCCGCAGATACCTTCGCGGCACGAGCGGCGGAAGGTCAGCGTTGAATCGACTTCGGACTTGATCTTGATCAGCGCATCCAGAACCATCGGACCTGTGTCGGCGAGATCGAGCTCGTACGTGTCATAACGCGGGTTCGCCCCATCATCCGGGTTCCAGCGATAGATTTTGAACGAGCGCACGTTCTTCGCCCCCGCCGGCGCCGGAAACCGCTTGCCAGCGCTGGAGATCTTGCTGTTCGCGGGGAGAGAAAATTCAGCCATATCAAGTCCTTATCCGATGTTCCACAAGTCGCTCAGTAAACGCGCGCCTTGGGCTTGATATATTCGATCTCGTCGGTGAGCGTATATTCGTGCACCGGACGCTGGGCGAGTTCGACCTTGCCGTCGCGGTTCCAGCCGAGCGAATGCTTCATGAAATTGGCATCGTCGCGGTTGGGGAAATCCTCGTGCATGTGCGCGCCGCGGCTTTCGTGGCGGGCGTGGGCCATGTGCATGGTCAGCACCGCCTGCGGCATCATGTTGTCGAGTTCGAGCGTTTCAATGAGATCCGTGTTGAACACCAGGCTGCGGTCCTGGATGCCGATTTCGGCCATGCGCGTGCTGACCGCATCGATCTTGCCGACACCTTCTTCAAGAATTTCGGTGGTGCGGAACACGGCAGCATTCGACTGCATGGTCTTCTGCATCGCCAGGCGGACTTCGGCGGTCGAGGCCGGACCGCTGGCGTTGCGGAAGCCATCGAGGCGACCGAGCGCGAAATCATCGGCGGCCTTGGATGCCGGCTGGTGCGGCGTGCCGGCCTTCAGAGTCGCGCCGATGCGGTGCGCCGTGGCGCGACCGAAAACGACGAGATCGATGAGGCTGTTCGAGCCAAGGCGGTTGGCACCGTGCACCGAAACGCACGCCGCTTCGCCGACCGCGAACAGGCCGGACACGACCGTATCGGGGTTGCCATCCTTCAACGTCACGACTTCGCCGTGATAATTGGTCGGGATGCCGCCCATATTGTAATGCACCGTCGGCACCACCGGGATCGGTTCGCGCGTCACATCGACGGCGGCGAACACCTTGGCGGTTTCCGAAATGCCGGGCAGGCGTTCGTGAAGCACGGCCGGGTCGATATGGTTCAGGTTGAGGAAGATATGGTCCCCATCCTTGCCGACGCCGCGGCCTTCACGGATTTCCATCGCCATTGAGCGTGAAACGACATCGCGCGAGGCGAGATCCTTGGCGCTGGGCGCATAGCGTTCCATGAAGCGTTCGCCCTGCGAATTGGTCAGGTAACCACCCTCTCCGCGCGCGCCTTCGGTGATCAACACGCCGACACCATAGATGCCGGTCGGGTGGAACTGCACGAATTCCATGTCCTGCATCGGAATGCCGGCACGGATCGCCATGCCGCCGCCATCACCGGTGCTGGTATGCGCGCTGGTCGCCGAGAAATAGCAGCGGCCATAGCCGCCGGTAGCGAGCACGGTCTTGTGGCTGCGGAAGCGATGGATGCTGCCATCGTCCATGTTGATGGCGATCACGCCGCGGCATTCGCCATCAACCATGATCAGATCGATGGCGAAATATTCGATGTAGAAGTCGGTCGAGTACTTCAGGCTCTGCTGGTAGAGCGCGTGCAGCATGGCATGTCCGGTACGATCGGCCGCGGCGCAGGTGCGCTGGGCCGGCGGGCCGGCGCCCATGTTCTGCATCATGCCGCCGAACGGGCGCTGGTAAATGCGGCCGGCTTCGGTCCGGCTGAACGGCACGCCGAAATGTTCGAGCTCGTAAACCGCTGCCGGGGCTTCGCGGCACAGATATTCGATGGCATCCTGGTCACCCAGCCAGTCCGACCCCTTGACGGTGTCGTACATGTGCCAGGTCCAGTGATCGGGGCCCATGTTGCCGAGCGAGGCAGCGATACCGCCCTGTGCCGCAACCGTGTGGCTGCGCGTCGGGAACACCTTGGTAATGCAGGCGGTCTTCAATCCGGCTTCGGCGATGCCCATTGCGGCCCGCAGGCCAGAGCCGCCGGCGCCAACGACGACCGCATCATAGACATGGTCGATAATCTGATAACTCGCCGCCATTATGCCGCTCCAAGCGCAATCTTGAGGACGGCGAAAACGGCTGCTGCCGCGCCCGCCACCGTGTAGAAATTCAAAGCCAACATGCCGACAACCCGCGCCGAACCATGCAAATAGTCTTCCAGCAACACCTGCACGCCAAGCCGCAGATGCCAGAACACCGTGCAGATGAGGAGCAGCATCGGCACCGCAGCGACAGGCTGCCGCAGCCAGAGCGTCACGCTCGAATAATCCAGGCTCGGCAAGCGCACGAGCGAGAAGATGAACCACAGCACCAGCACCAGGTTGCTGACTGCCGTGACGCGTTGCAGCCACCAGTGGTGCACGCCGCTCTTGGCCGAGCCAAGGCCCCGCACCCGACCGAGATCGGTCCCTGCCCCCATGATCAGAACCCCTTGGTCGAAAAGATGATGCCCCAGGTGATGATCGTCAGCGCCACAGAGGCCACCATCGTCATCGTCGCCCAGAATTTGTTGGTGGCCAGATCGAAACCCTGCCCGGTGTCGAGCACAAGGTGGCGAATGCCGGTACCCATGTGCTGGAAGAACGACCAGGTGAAGCCGATCGCCACCAGTTTGCCGAACCAGCCGGTCGCCACGGCCATGAACGCCAGATAGGCTTCTGGGCCGGTTGCCGCCGCGACCAGCCACCATAGAAACAGAATCACCGCGCCGAACGCCAGCGCGTTACCCGTGATGCGGTGGGTCATCGAAACAATCGCATGGATCTGCCATTTCCAAATCGACAGATGCGGCGATAGCGGTCTCGGTGAAGTCGGACGGCCTGCCATGAATTCCCCCCGGGGTGTGTCAAGAAAGGCAACGAGCGCCCCAATCTGGGTACTTTAACGTTTCATCGGCGTGGCGCAACCACTCATCGCCCGCAAACCTTGACAATCACGGCTCGCATCGCCGGGCAAAGCACGATAACCTGCGCCCAAGCCGGCGGTATGACCGGTATTATATGCTTGGGAGACAATCGAGATGGCGACGCAATTGCGCGCCGGCGATCCGGCAGACACCACGGCCCTCACAGCAATCGATGTCACTGATCCCGGGCTGTACGCCCATGACAACTGGCGCCCCTGGTTCGCCCGCCTGCGCCGCGACGCCCCGGTGCATTACTGCGCCGACAGCCCGTTCGGCCCCTATTGGTCGGTCTGCAACCATGCCGATATCCAGGCGGTCGAGGCCCGCCCCGACCTGTTTTCATCGAGCCATGTCTTCGGCGGCATCACCGTTGTCGACCTGTTTGGCGAATTCAACCTGCCGCAATTCATCGCCATGGACCGGCCCCGCCATGGCGAGCAGCGCCGCGTCGTCGCCCCTTCCTTCGGTCCGTCCGAGATCGCCCGCATGGCGCAAAGCGTGCGGCAGCGGACGGTCGAACTGCTCGATACGCTACCGTTCGACACCGAATTCGATTGGGTTGACACCGTCAGCATCGAATTGACCACCCAGATGCTCGCCATCCTGTTCGATTTCCCCTGGGAGGACCGTCGCAAGCTGACCCTGTGGTCGGACTGGGGCGGCGACATCGAAGCCGCGCTCAACCCCGCCACCAAGGATGTGCGCCAGCAGCACCTGATCGACATGACCAATTATTTCGACCGGCTGTTCGCGGAACGAAAGGCCCTGCCGCCGACTGCCGATCTCGTCTCGCTGATGGCGCATTCCGATGCGATGGGCGACATGGACTTCCAGGAACGCATGGGCAATCTCATCCTGCTCATCGTCGGCGGCAATGACACGACGCGCAACTCGATGTCGGGCGCAGCGCACGCCTTCCACCAATATCCCGGCCAATGGCAAAAGCTGATCGACGACCCGGCGAAGATCCCCGCTGCTGTCCCCGAAGTCATCCGCTGGCAGACGCCGCTGGCACACATGCGGCGGACCTGTGTCGCCGATACCGAAGTCGGCGGCCAGATGATCAAGGCCGGCGACAAGGTCGTCATGTGGTACATTTCGGGCAATCGCGACGAAAGCGTCTTCCCCGATGCCGAACGGCTCGACATCGGCCGGCCCAATGCCCGTCGGCATCTGGCGTTCGGCTTCGGCGTCCACCGCTGCGTCGGGGCGCGACTTGCCGAATTGCAGATCCAGATATTGTTCGAGGAAATGCTCAAACGCCGGATGACAGTAACGGTGACCGGCGAACCCGAATATGTCGCGCAGAGTTTCGTGCACGGCTATCGCAAGCTGCCGGTGGTCATCCGGCGCCACTAGCGCTGCTGCCCGCCGGTGACGGGCGGACGTGGCGCCGGGAAAATCTGCCAGGAAAATTCGAATGCCCAGAATTGTCCCCGCCGACCTCCCCGAACACAGCGGCAGTTTCTATCTGCCGCCGCACGATGACGCGGTCGCCGGCCGCCACTGGCGGGCCATCGCCAGCGCCGCAGGCCTGACGCAGTTCGGCGCCAACCTCGTCACCCTCGAACCCGGCGCCTGGAGCAGCCAGCGCCACTGGCACAGCCATGAGGACGAACTCATCGTCATGGTCAGCGGCGAAGCCGTGCTGGTGGAGGACGACGGCGAAACCCTGCTGCGGGCCGGCGACATCGCCGCCTTTGCCGCAGGTACCGCCAACGGCCATCACCTGCAAAACCGCAGCACCGCGCCGGCGACATTCCTTGCCATCGGCACGGA
>CAJAHV010000401.1 GCA_903939555.1 uncultured Alphaproteobacteria bacterium
CGGCCCCCCTCGGGACGCGGCACCTGCTTTCGACGCCGCCGCCGAGGGCGACCATCGCATCGCCGGTCATCACCTTGGCCGATGCCATGTTGACGGCTTCCAGCCCCGAGGCACAGAAACGGTTGACCTGTACGCCAGCCGTCGTTTCGGCATAATCGGCGTTGAGCACGGCGACGCGGGCGATATCGCTGCCCTGTTCGCCCACCGGCGCGACACAGCCAAAGATCACATCATCGACATCCGCCGTATCGATGCCGGTGCGGTCGCGCACCGCCTGCAGCACCTGGGTGCCGAGCTGGATCGGGGTGATCTCGTGCAGCTTGCCGTCCTTGCGGCCCTTGCCTCGCGGCGTGCGGACGGCATCATAGATATAGGCTTCGACCATGGTCATTCTCCCAGGGAATTACGTCAGAACGCTGCGACCGGCAGCGCCATCATCGTTTCGGCACCCGCTTCCAACTTGGCGCGCAACGCCGCGACATCGGCGAAATTGCGCGCCGCATAATAGCGGGCGGTGATCAGCTTGGCATTGTGGAAATCCGCATCATCGCTGCCGGCATCGAGCGCGGCGAACGACGCCTTGGCCATCAACAGCCACATATGGCCGAGCGCGACAATGCCCATCATGTGCAGATAGGCGGTCGCACCGGCGCCGGCATTGTCCGGATTGGCCATGCCGTTCTGCAACAGCCACATGGTCGAGGCCTGCAAATCGCCCACCGCCTTTTCGAGCGGCGCGGTGATGAAGCCGAGCCGCTCATCGCGCTTGCTATCGGCGATGGCGCCATTGAGCAGCGCCAGCCATGCTTGGGTGCCGCGCCCGCCGTTCTGGCCAAGCTTGCGGCCGACCAGATCCATCGCCTGGATGCCGTTGGTGCCTTCGTAAATCTGGGCGATGCGGGCGTCGCGAACGAACTGTTCCATGCCCCATTCGCGGATATAGCCATGGCCGCCATAAACCTGCTGGCTTTCGGTGGCGATTTCATAGCCCTTGTCGGTGAAATAGCCCTTGATGACCGGGGTGAGCAGCGAGATCAGATCATCGGCCTGCTGGCGCGCTTGCGGGGTCGCCGCCTTGTGCGACAGGTCGACCTGCAACGCCCCCCACAGCGCCAGCGCCCGCGCGCCTTCGTTGAAGGCACGGCCGTTCATCAACATCCGCCGCACATCGGCATGGACGATAATCGGATCGGCCTTGGCAGCGGGATCTGCGGCGCCGGTCAGCGCGCGACCCTGGATGCGGTCCTTGGCATAGGCAACGGCGTTCTGATAGGCGAGCTCGCCCTGTGCCAGCCCCTGGATGCCGACCCCGAGGCGTGCCGCGTTCATCATGATGAACATGGCGCGCAGGCCCTTGTGCTCCTCGCCGACCAGATAACCGGTGGCGCCATCATAGTTCATCACGCAGGTGGCATTGCCGTGAATGCCCATCTTGTGCTCGATCGAGCCGCACTTGACCGCGTTGCGCGCGCCCAGTGAGCCGTCATCATTGACGATGAACTTGGGCACGATGAACAGCGAAATGCCCTTCACATTGTCGGGCGCGCCAGTGGTTTTCGCCAGCACGAGATGGATGATATTGTCGTTGAGATCATGCTCCCCGGCCGAAATGAAGATCTTGGTACCGGTAAGCTTGTGCGTACCATCGGCCTGCGGCTCGGCGCGGGTGCGAATGAGGCCAAGATCGGTGCCGCAATGCGGCTCGGTCAGGTTCATCGTGCCGGTCCAATGGCCGGTGACCATCTTGGGCAGATATTTGTGCTTCTGCTCGGCGCTGCCGACCGCTTCGATAGCGGCCTGGGCGCCGTCATTGAGGCCCGGATACATCGAAAACGCCATGTTGGCGCTCGACAGGAACTCCTGCATCACCATGCCGATGACATAGGGCAGCCCCTGCCCGCCATATTCGGCATCGGCCATCAACGTGCCCCAGCCGGCTTCGACGAACTGGGCATAGGCGGCCTTGAAACCTGCCGGCGTCGTCACGCTGCCATCGTCGTGTCGGGTGCAGCCTTCAATGTCACCCGACAGGTTGAGCGGCGCCAGCACTTCCTCGCAGAATTTGGCGGCTTCCTCGAGGATGGCGGCGACGGTATCCGGCGTCGCAGCGGCAAAGCCGGGCAGGCCCGCATGGCCTTGCAGGTCGACAATGGCATCGAGGACAAACAGCGTGTCCTTCACCGGAGCGCGATAGCTGGGCATGGTGGTTCCTTGACGGCCGGGCGCGGGCGTTACTGGTTGGCGGCTTTGGGCGTCAGCGTTTCGATGACGGCGCAAAAGCTTTCGAGTTCCTCGATCGTCGCATCGATATCGGCGCGCTGTTCAGCCAGCGCCTGGATACGCGCCCGGCACTTGTCGAGCGTCACCCGGCGCTGGGTCGAACGATTGTCGCCAAGATCGTAAAGATCGATCATCTCGCGAATTTCAGCGAGCGAAAAACCGACATTCTTGGCGCGCAAGATCCACGCCAGCCGGGCGCGATCCCGCCGCGAATAGACGCGGTTCTGGCCCTGCCGCTCGGGGGCGATCAGCCCCTGGTCTTCATAGAAGCGAATGGCGCGCGGCGTGACGTTGAAGGCCAGCGCCAATTCGGTGATGGTAAAACTTTCGGCCCCGCACGGCGGCGGCGGCACCTGCACAATGGCAAAGGCGTGGGAGTCTTCGGACATGGCAGGGTTTTAGTTTACGTTAACGTAAGGGTCAAGTTGCCAGCGCGGCGATGCCCCGGTTCTGATGGACGAAACGCCCGGGCTCACTGCGGTCGCACAGCGCCGCCACCGCCCGCGCCACAGCATCGCCGTTGATACCGCCATAATTGCCCAGCCCGCCGATGAGCAGCGGGTTCAGCAACGGCGCCAGCCGCTGGAACAGCGCCTCCACCGGCCGGCGTTCGGCGCGCGGGCCGAGGATGAGGCCGGGTTGCACGATATCGAGCCGGTCGAAGCCCAGCGCCGCCAGCTCGCGCTCGACCTCGCCCTTGACCCGCGAGTAAAACACCCCCGACGCGGCATCGGCACCGACTGCGGTGATGACGATGAAGTGCCGCACGCCGGCCGCCTGCGCTGCCCGCGCAAAGGCCAGCACTGCGTCATGATCGACAGCCCTAAACCCCGTCTGGCTGCCCGCCGCGCGGATCGTCGTGCCGAGCGCCGATACCGCCACACGCGCCGGCGGCAACGGCGGGAGAGCGGCGAAATCGGCGACAATCTCCCCCGCCACGCCCGTCGCCCGCCGCCCCACAGGCACGACATCGCGGCGCAGCCCCAGCACCCGTGACCCGACCAGCCCGGTCGCTCCGGCCAGCAACACCGTCATTCTGCGACCAGCCCATCGGCTGTCACCCGCCGGTAAAAGCAGTTCCGCGCCCCGGTATGGCACGCCGGCCCGGCCGGCTCGACCTTGAGCCACAGCGCATCCTGATCGCAATCGATCCGCATCTCGACAACGCGCTGGATATGGCCCGATGTCGCCCCCTTGTGCCACAGCTCCTGCCGCGAACGGCTCCAGTAATGCGCCTCCCCGGTCGCCAGCGTCGCCGCCAGCGCATCGGCGTTCATGTGCGCCACCATCAGCACCTCGCCGGTCGCCGCATCGGTGGCCACGGCGGTGACAAGCCCGAGCGCATCCCATTTCGGGTTGAGCGCCAGTCCGGTCTCGTGTTCAGACATATGACAGATCCATTGCGGTTTCGGGGGCGACAACCCCCGTACATATCCGTATATGCCCGGCATCCGCGGCGCTGACGAGGCAGTTTTCGGCCATGACCACCATGCTGACAACCGATCCGTGGGAAGATGATCATCTCCACGAAGAATGCGGCGTTTTCGGCGTCTATGGCGCTGATGGCGCAGCCGCGCTGGTCGCGCTCGGGCTGCACGCCCTGCAGCACCGTGGCCAGGAAGCCGCCGGCATAACCACTTTCGATGGCAAGGATTTCCACACCCATCGCGCCATGGGCCATGTCGCCGGCAATTTCGACAGCGACGAAGTCATCAAGAAACTGCGTGGCGATGTCGCCATCGGCCACAACCGCTATTCGACCGCAGGCGAAACGGCGCTGCGCAACGTCCAGCCGCTGTTCGCCGAACTGTCGTCGGGTGGCTTTGCCATCGCCCATAACGGCAATATTTCCAACGCGATGACCCTGCGGCGTGACCTGGTGCGCCGCGGCTCGATCTTCCAGTCGACCAGCGATACCGAAGTCATCATCCATCTCGTCGCCACTTCGTCCTACCGCACCCTGCTTGATCGCTTCATCGATGCGCTGAAGCGGGTGGAGGGCGCCTATTCGCTGCTCTGCCTGACGCCGGAAGGCATGCTCGCCTGCCGCGATCCGCTTGGCGTGCGGCCGCTGGTGCTCGGACGGCTGGGTGATTCGTATATCCTCGCGTCAGAAACCGTGGCGCTTGATGTCGTTGGCGCCACCTTCCTGCGCGCTGTCGAACCCGGCGAACTCATCATCATCAGCCCGCGCGGCCTGCGCTCGCTGCGGCCCTTCGCTGTGCAGCGGCCACGGCCCTGCATCTTCGAACATGTCTATTTCAGCCGACCCGATTCGATGGTCGATGGCTCGAGCGTCTATCAGGTCAGGAAGTCGATCGGCGCCGAACTCGCCCGCGAGAGCCCGGTGAACGCCGACATGGTCGTGCCGGTTCCCGATTCGGGCACGCCGGCAGCGATCGGCTATGCGCAGGAATCGGGGCTGCCCTTCGAACTCGGCATCATCCGCTCGCACTATGTCGGCCGCACCTTCATCCAGCCCGGCGACCAGATTCGCAACCTGGGCGTCAAGCTCAAGCACAATGCCAACCGTGCCATGATCACCGGCAAGCGCATCGTGCTGATCGACGATTCGATTGTGCGCGGCACGACCAGTGTGAAAATCGTCCAGATGCTGCGCGAAGCTGGCGCCGAGGAGGTGCACATGCGCATCGCCAGCCCGCCGACCCGCCACAGTTGCTATTACGGCGTCGACACACCGGAACGCTCCAAACTGCTCGCGGCGCAGATGGATATCGAGCGCATGCGCGACTATATCAAGGTCGACAGCCTGGCGTTCCTGACCATCGACGGCCTGTATCGCGCGCTCGGCGAAGCCAGCCGGCAGGACGATGCGCCACAATATTGCGATGCCTGCTTCACCGGCGATTACCCCACACGGCTCACCGACCAGGAGGAAATCGAGATTCCCGACCAGTTGAGCCTGCTCGCCGAACGCATTATCTGATTTGCCCGTTTCCCTCCGGGGAAGGCGAGAAACGGCACGGCCGGCCTCCCACAGCAGGGGAGGAAGTTACGAGAACCCCATGACCGACATGACAAAATCCCCGGAAAAACCCCTCGCCCTCATCACCGGCGCCAGCCGCGGCATCGGTGCCGCGACCGCGCTGGCGCTGGCGGCGACGCACCATGTCATCATCACCGCGCGCAGTGAAAAAGACCTTGCCGCCATCGAAGGCCGCATCCATGGCGCCGGCGGCACCGCCACCATCGCCCCGTTCGACCTTGCTGACGGCGATGCCATCGACCGGCTGGCCGCTGCCGTCGGCGCGCGTTGGGGCCAGCTCGACGTCCTCGTGCTCAACGCGGCGATGCTCGGCACGCTGACGCCGCTACCGCACATCACGCCAGCGGAATGGGACAAGGTGATGGCGCTCAACGTGACCGCCAACTGGCGACTGATCCGCGCCTTCGACCCCTGGCTGCGGCAGAGCCCGGCGGCCGATCTGGTTGCCATCACCTCGTCGCTGGGCAGCCGCCCGCGCGCCTATTGGGGCGGTTACGCCGCGTCGAAGGCGGCGCTGGAAAGCATGATCGCCACCTATGGGCTGGAAACCGCCGCCATCAGCGCGATTCGCACCCATGTCGTCGATCCCGGCGCCACCCGCACCGCGATGCGCGCCCGCGCCTTTCCGGGTGAAAACCCGGCCGGCGTCAAGCCGCCCGAGGATGTGGTACCGCTGATCATGGCCGCACTTGCCACGCCGCGCCGCGCCTCTGCCTGACCGGCTGGCAGGGGCCGGTCTTATGCCGCCTTGCCGCGGCGCAGTTTTTCCAGCCTCTTGAGCAGCATGTCGCGCTTCAGCTTGCTGAGGTGATCGATGAACAACACACCGTCGAGATGGTCCATCTCGTGCTGCAGGC
>CAJAHV010000402.1 GCA_903939555.1 uncultured Alphaproteobacteria bacterium
CCAGCAGGCGATCCGTGCTGCGCAAACAAATGCAGGGTCAAGCCGACGACGATCGCGGCGCCAATGAGCAGCGCTACCTGCACGCCAGGAGTTGCCCGTGCCAACGCTGCGCCCAGCCGCATTGGCCGCGCCTGTACCCGGGCCACAATCACCGGCGCTGTCGCGGCTACGTAGAGCATGGCCAGCAGCATGCGCAGGATGAGGAGCAGCGTGTCGATGTCACCCTGCGCATCCGCAAGGCGAGTAGCCCGCCCGGGCAAGATCACCAGCAGCGCCAGCCCGCCAAATACCGGCCCCGGATCGGCAAAGGGTGCCACCATGCTGCGGCGCAAGACCAGCGCCACATCTAGCGTTGCTTCGGCACGATCAGCCACCCTGCTTCAACCCGCCCGGGCCTTGCGCGCTTCGGCGATAGCTTCTTTCAGTTTGTCATAGCCGACAGCTCCCGAGAGGATGCGGTTGCCGATGACATAGCTCGGCGTGCCGGTCAGCCCGAGCGCACGGCCAAGCTCGAGGTTTTTCTTGACCTCGGCCTTCAATGCAGGGGCGGCGAGATCCCTCGCCGTGCGCATTTCGTCGAGCCCGGCGGTGCGCACGATGGCAATGGTGCGTTCGTGCGCAACTTTGCCCGGGCTTTCGAACATGGCGTCGTGAAATTGCCGGTACTTGCCTTGCTGTGCCGCCGACAGGCTGGCCATCGCGGCTTCGTCGCTGGCTGGCGACAGAACGGGAAAGTCGCGGTACACAATGCGGACATTGCTGTCACCGGCGGCGATTTTCTGCACATCGGCATGGCCCTGACGGCAATAAGGGCAGGCGTAATCAAAGAACACCACGACTGACACATCGCCCTTGGGATTACCCGCGGCTGCACTGGCGAAAGGGGTCTCGATCTCCTTGCGGTTCGATTCGAGCAATTGTGTTACTTCGCGATTTTGCAGGCGTGTCATCGCCTCGGGAATGATTTCAGGATGTTCGAGAATATAGTCACGCACGATCTTTTCGATCGCCGCCTTGTCGGTGGTGCCGCCGGTGCTGCCTGCCGCCAACCCCGCCCCGGCCAGGCCCGCTGCCGCCACCCCGACAAGTAACCAGATTGCCCGCACGCGTTTCTCCATCATCATTTGCAACCATCCCGGCATCAGCGCCGCCTTTTCTTGTTACCGAGTTCATCGGCCGCGACGAGTGAAATATCTTCGGCACGTAACCAGTCGGGCGAGCCGCGCGGCAAGCCGGCGAGCGCCACTCGGGCGTTGGCCGCTGCTCCTTTGGCGTTGGCTTCCAGACTATAACGTTCGGCCGCAGCCAGCGCGGCGCGCGGCGCATCACCCTTGCGGTCATAGATGACGCCCAGTTGGTACCAGGCGAACGGGTTTTCGCGGTCGCGCGCCAAGGCGCTTTTCAACAAGGGTTCAGCCTCGGTAAAATCGCGCTTGTTCTCGCTGGATATGAGCGCATGGCCAAGCAATGTCATGATCAACGGTTCGTTGGGCGCGTTGGCGACCGCGGCGCGCAATACCGGAACAGCATCGCCGATCTTGCCGTTTTCGAGCAGGATCTGGCCTTTTAGTTCAAGAAAATACGGATCGGTTGGCGCCGAACGCAGCAGTGCATCGGCCTCGATGCCGGCCTGGTCGGCAAAGGCCGATCGGTGCCACGCATAGGCGCGGGCATAATGGCCCGGCACACTCTGATCGGTTTCGGGATAGAGTTGCAGCACACGCGCCGGTTCGGTGACAAAGCCGATCAGCTTGCCCTTGATGCGCATGAAACGCGCATTGAGGCGCGGATCAGGTGGTCGGTTCCACGCCGGGTCTTGTTCATAGACGTTTTCGAGATTGGCGATGCGGGTGCCCGACAGCGGGTGGGTGCGGGCGTATTCATTCTCCTGCTTGATGGCGAGGCGGAACTCCTGGCCGAGCAGCTTTTTGAAAAAAGCGATCGAGCCGCGCCCAGTCAGCCCGGCTTTGCTCAGATAGATAGCCCCGGCCTGATCGGCGCGGCTTTCCTGATCGCGGGTGAAACTGAGGAACTTGCCCTGCGCCACCGCCGTGCCCATGCCAAGCACGGCCATCCCGGCCTCGCCCGCGCCGGCGGCGATCAGCGCGGCGGCGCCGACCAGTGACAGCAACGAGATATTGGTCGCGGGGCCGGCACCTTCGCCAAAACGGACATTATGGCCACCGGCGATATGGCCGATTTCATGGGCGATGACACCCTGCAATTCATTGACATTATCGGCCGCAGCAATGAGCCCCGAATGGATGAAGATGTTCTGTCCGCCGGTAACAAAGGCGTTGATGGACGGATCGCCGACAAGGATGATCTGAACATTTCTGGGATCGAGCCCGGCGCCAAGGATCATTTCCTTGGAAATATCGCGAAAGAAGGCCTCGGTTTCAGCGTCGCGCAACACCGATTGTGCCGCCGCCGGCGTCGCCAGCGTCACGGCAATGATCGCGGCAAGGAAACGAAGCAGGCGCATGGACAGCCGATGTCCTAGCACGTCTGAACCGGTGGTGAAGTGGCAAAGCGGCGCTTTGCGGAATCACGCGCGTACGCGGAGCGGGCGCCTATGCTGCCGCCAGCAACCTGGCGCGACGGCGCGCGACGCTGCTGCCCAGCCCCAGTGCTTCGCGATATTTGGCGACGGTCCGCCTTGCGATATCAAAGCCTTCCTTCTGCAGGATATCGACCAGCTTGTCGTCCGAAAGCGTGTCGATCGTCTCGGCGGCGATCAACCGGGCGATACGGTCTTTGACGGTATGCGCCGACGACGCTTCGCCGCCCCCGGATGAACCGATGCCGCTGGTGAAGAAATAGCGCAATTCGAACAGGCCGCGCTCGCACTGGACATATTTGTTCGATGTCACCCGGCTGACGGTCGATTCATGCATCTCGATGGCTTCGGCAATGGTCCGCAGCGTCAATGGTTTCAGATGGCTGACACCATGTTCGAAAAACCCCGATTGCTGTTTGACCAACTCGCTCGCCACCTTGACGATCGTCCGCGCCCGTTGGTCGAGGGCCTTGAGCAACCAGTTGGCGCTGTTGACACATTCATTGAGAAAGCTTGTCGTCGCCTTGGTCGCACCGGCTTCGAGAATGGCGTGATAATCGCGGTCGATCAGCAGCTTGGGCAATGTCGCCTGGTTGAGCTCGACAATCCAGGCGCCGTCACTGCCGCGCCATATGAATATATCGGCAACCACGGGAGCCGGACGTTCGCCGCCATAGCGCAACC
Source organism: uncultured Alphaproteobacteria bacterium (assembly GCA_903939555.1). Lineage (GTDB taxonomy): Bacteria > Pseudomonadota > Alphaproteobacteria > Sphingomonadales > Sphingomonadaceae > Sandarakinorhabdus. Next base: position 3,245 of record CAJAHV010000402.1, read on the forward strand.
CCGGTTTTGGTTCATAGCAGCGCAGCTCGCGAATCATGTCGGCGATGTCTTCGCGATCGACGCCGCAGGCGCGGACGAGGCCGTTGATATCGCCGCGCGCCACCATTTCGAGATTGTCGAGCAGTACTGCCATTGCCGGATCATAGCGGTCGGCTTCGCGCGCCTGGATGGTGAGACATTCGGCCAGGCTGCGTGCGCCGACACCGACGGGATCGAACCCATGAATCCGCGCCAGAACTGCGGCAGCCGCGGCGGGTGCCACGCCGAGACGTTCGGCAATCGTATCGATAGCTTCGCCAAGGTAACCGGTTTCGTCGATCAGATCGATGATATGGCGAGCGATGATCAGTTCGGCACCATCGAAGGCGGCGCTGGCCTGCGCGGTCAGTACATCGGTGAGCGAGGCATCGGCGGCTGCAAAGCTGTCGAAATCGACATGTTCGTCACTGCCGCTGCTGGCCGCCGCGCCCCAATCGGCACTGTCGCCCGGTGTGTCATGGTGAAACGCTTCGCCGGTGTAATCAACATCAAGCGGGGCGTCGCCGCCGCTGCCTTCCGCTGATTTGCCGAGCAGGGTGTCGAGGCCCTGACGGCTGGGATCGATCACGGCTTCGCCAGTTGCGGGGGCTTCGACCGTATCGGCACCATCGCTGGTACTGAGCAGCGGGTTCTTGTCGAGTTCCTCGCCGATGAAGGTTTCCAGCTCGACGTTGGTCAGCGCCAGCAATTTGATGGCGAGTTGCAGTTGCTGGGTCATTACCAGCTGCTGCGACTGGCGAATTTCGAGGCGAGGCCCCAGGGCCATGGCTATTTCGGGGTGCGGGCGGGCATTGCCCGTATCACAGGCTGAAATCCTCGCCGAGGTAGACACGCCTGACGGTTTCGTCGGCCACCAGCGCTTGCGGTGTGCCTTCGAAAAGCACTCGGCCGTCATAAATGATGCAGGCGCGATCAACGATTTCCAGCGTTTCGCGAACATTATGATCGGTGATCAGCACGCCGATATCACGTTCTCGCAGCTGCACGACAAGCGCGCGTATATCGGCAATCGAGATCGGATCGATACCGGCGAAAGGTTCGTCGAGCAGCATGATCGACGGGTGGGCAGCGAGCGCGCGGGCGATTTCGCAGCGTCGGCGTTCACCGCCCGACAACGCCATTGCCGGCGCGGCGCGCAGCCGGGTGATGTTGAACTCACCGAGTAGCGATTCGAGCCGAGCGGCCCGCGCCGCCTTGTCGGGTTCGGCGACCTCGAGGACGGCGAGGATGTTCTGTTCGACGGTCATGCCGCGAAAGATCGAGGTTTCCTGCGGCAGATAGCCCAGCCCGAGCGCGGCGCGGCGATACATCGGCAGGCCGGTGATATCGTGCCCGTCGAGCAGGATGCGCCCGGAATCGGGCATGGCGAGGCCCATTATCGAATAGAAACAGGTCGTCTTGCCGGCGCCATTGGGGCCCAGCAGGCCGACAACCTCGCCACGGCGTACCGACAGCGACACGTCGCGCAGCACGACCCGCTTGTCATAGCGCTTGCCGATGCCATCCACCGACAGGCCGCGTGCCACGCCTTCGTGCGCCGCGGCACGTTCGGTGGCCCGAGCGTCTTCGCGGTCAGCGGGTATCGTATCGATATTGGCCATCGTTGCTCCTGTCAGGCTGGCCCTCGCCAATTGGCGTGAACTTTGCATGACGGCCGCCTGATTAACGCGAACGGCGCGCCTTGCAAAGTGCAAGACGCGCCGAAAGCGTTGAGATGCGATGTTATTAGAACTTGAAGCCGATTTCGGCGCCCCAAGTCCGCGGCGGCCGGGCGGTGCCGAAGGTGAACAGCCCGGCGACCGGCAGAGTGGCCGAAAGGCCGCGATTGTCGGTCAGGTTGCGGCCGAAGATAGCGAAGCGCACTTCCTTCATGTCAGCGATGTTGAAGGTGTAGCTGACCTGAGCCGCCAGGTCTTCGCGGTTGTTGGTCAGGCAGCGGTCTTCGTTGCGGACCGCACCGATAACGATCGGCTTGTTGGGTGCGATGCAGGTTTGATAGGCGTCCTGGTAGCGCAGCGTGGTGTTGAAATCGAGCCGGCCGTTGCCGATATCGCGGCTGTAATCGAGACCGAGTGCGAACTGCACCTTCGGCGCACGGCGCAACGTCAGCGTCGACACATCGTCGGGCTTGAGATCGCCGTTCACGTCGTTGAGGAAATTGTCGAACTGGGCATCGGTATAGGTGAACGAGCCGGTCAGCGTCAGTTCCTGCATCGGTTGCAGGATGATTTCAGCTTCGAAGCCCTTGATATTGGCAGAAGATGCATTCTTGACGACAGTTTCCTGCGGGCTCGACGACCCCGGAGGCGACGCTTGGACGATCTCTTCCTGCTTGTTGTTGTACTTGGTGTAATAGGCCGCGATGTTGGTGCGCAGCGTGCGGTCAAACCAGTCCGCCTTCAGCCCGATTTCAAAAGCGTCGACAGTTTCCGGCTCATAGGGGCCCAGCGTGGTCGGACCCGAGGCGCGGCCGTTGAAGCCGCCCGAGCGGAAGCCGCGGTTGTACGAGGCATAAAGGCGCTGGGCATCGGCAATCTCGTAATCGATGCTGGCGCGCCAGGTGAACTTGCTGAAGCCTTGTGAAGCCGAACAATTGCTGGCGGGTGCATAGACCGGCAGCACCACCCCGGGAGCCGGGGAGAAGGTGCCGGTCACGCCGACGCAGCTCGTACCATTGAAGCTCGGCTGGGTCAGCCCGACGAGTGCGCCGATGCGGCCGTAATTGTTGAAGATTTCCTTGTCATCATGGGTGTAGCGGGCGCCCACTCCGATGCTGAGCGCGTCCGAAACCTTGATGCGGGCATCGGCGAAACCGGCATAGGATTTAGTGGTGTGGTCGACATATTGGCGCAGCTGCGCCGGGGCGCCTCCTGCCAGTACGGCACCCAATGTCGTTTTCTGATCGAGCTTGTAATTGCTGTCGAAATAATAGGCGCCGACCAGCAGGTTTATATTGTCGGTGATGTCTCCGACGACGCGCAGTTCCTGGCTGAACTGGTGATATTTCTGGTCGCGCAGCGTTTCAAAAAACAGCGCCGACGTCGCATCAAAATCCTGGGCCACTGATTCCGTGTTGCTGCGATAGCCGGTCACCGAGGTCATGGTGAACTTGCCGATATCGATGTCGATGTTGGCGGTAACCGCATCGGTGTCATTCTTCACCGGCGTCGCGATTTGGGAGAAGGTGGTGTAAAGTCCCCAATCTTCCAGGGCGCGGCGGCCGCATTCGGCTGGCTTGGCAAAGCCCGGCGCACCGGGGGCGGCGCAGATCACGTCCTTGCCGGTTTCCGACAGCGATGCGACGATGGTTTCGCCGCGCTCACGCATGTGTTCATAGTTGAACGAGGCACGGATGCCGTCGGCCGGGGTGAGCAGCGCCGTGATTCCGCCAGTCAGGACTTCATACTGGCCTTCGCGCTTGTTCTTGGTGACGTTGTGATAATAGCCGTCGGTGTTGTCGTAGAAGCCATAGGCCTTGACCGCCAGGACATCCCCGATCTTGCCGGTGTTGACGACGAACCGACCGCGCTTGGTATCATAGCTGGAATAGGCAAACTGCCCTTTCACGCCGAAATCTTCGGTAGGCTTGGTGCGCGTCACGCTGATGACACCGCCGATGGTGTTGCGGCCGAACAGTGTGCCCTGCGGTCCGCGCAGCACTTCGAGGCGTTCCATGTCGAAGCTGTCGAGCAACTGGCCAGTGTTGGTGCCGATGAAGACGCCATCGACGACCACGCCGACCGCCGGATCGAAGCTTTTTTCGATGTCTTCGAACGAGATGCCGCGGATCGAGATCGCCGCCGCGCTGGGCCCGGCGCCGACACTGTCGACCACCAGGCTCGGTACCCGGCCGGCAAGATCACGGACGTCCTCGATGGTCGCGGAGTCGAGCAGCCTCTGGTCGAGCGCGGTGACGGCAACCGGAATGCTTTGCACCGAATCCTGACGGCGTTGGGCAGTGACGACAATCTCGCGTAGGGCGCCGTCATCATTGGTGGCAGCGCTGGTGCCGGTAGTAGCTGACTGTGCGAGCACCGGCTGGGCAAGCAGAGCAACGGCAAAAGTGGCGCCGTTCAGCAAGAGCGTACGAAACGTCATGACGATCCTCCCAATCCGGCCCCCGATTTTGGGTGACCCGGTTCAATTTGTGCCGGGCGTCCCGGTCTGTCGCCAATTAGCCGCGTCTTGATGCCGCACGGGTAGCCGCCAAAACTGACAGTCGCGGGATTTGCAGCGCACAACGATTATCGGTGTTGCGCCGCTGCAACAGTTCGTAACCAGGGGGCCGACCCGATGGCCGTTATTACCCAGCCGACATTCTGTCGTTTCTGCCACGCCAATTGCGCCATGCTCGCCGATGTCGAGGGTGATCGCGTAACGGCGGTGCGCGGTGATCCCGATGATGCGCTCTACAAGGGCTATACGTGCATCAAGGGCCGCCAGCTTGCCGATGCGCACAATCATGAAACCCGGTTGCGCCACCATATGAAGCGCGGGGACGGCGGTCTGGCGCCGGTTGCGCCCGGTGCGGCGTTCGATGATATCGCCGCGCGGTTGCAGGCGATCGTTGCGCAGCACGGGCCGCATAGCGTGGCGGTCTACAGCGGCACCTATGCCTTTCAGAACAGCGCCGCAATGTTCACCGCGCATGCCTTTGCCAAGGGAATCGGCAGCCGCAACTATTTCACCAGCGTCACGCTCGACCAGCCAGCCAAGGTCTATACCACGCTGCGCATGGGCCATTGGGGCGGCGGGCCCAACCCGTTCAGCGGTGCCGATGCGTTGCTGGTCGTCGGCAACAATGCCATCATTTCGCATTATGGCCCGGTTGGCGGCGTGTCGCCATTCTCGCCATCGCGCACGCTGCAGGATGCCCGGGCACGGGGGCTGAAGCTGGTGGTCATCGATCCGCGCCAGACCGAAGTCGCCCGCCAAGCCGATGTGCACCTGGCGGTAAAGCCGGGTGAGGACGTCACCCTGCTGGCGGCGATCATCAACATCATCCTGTCCGAAGGTCGCTTCGACCAGGCCTTTTGCCAGCGGCATGTCGACGGGTTGGACGAACTGCGCGCCGCTGTTGCCGGTATCACCCCTGAAATCGCCGCTGCGCGCGCTGGGGTTTCGGCCGATGGAATCATCAGCGCGGCGCGGATTTTTGCCGACGCCAAACGCGGCATTGCCTCGTCGGGCACCGGCCCCGAAATGTCGGGCGACGGCACGCTGATCGAATATCTGCTCGCCAGCCTCAACATCATCTGCGGCCGCTTTGTGCGCGATGGAGAACCAGCATCGCCGCCGCGCGTCTTCACCGCCCAGACGCCGCGCCATGCCGGGGTCAATGCGCCGATGAAGCTGTGGGGCGAAGGCTTTCCCGCCTCGCGCTTCCGCGGGCTGACACAATTGGGCGAGGAAATGCCGTGCAACGTGCTGGCAGATGAAATCCTTACCCCCGGCGATGGCCAGATCAAGGCGCTGATCGTCGTCGGCGGCAACCCGGTCGTCGCCTTTCCCAACCAGGACAAGGTGGTCGCCGCCATGCAGGCGCTCGACCTGCTCGTCTGCATCGACATTCGCGAATCCGAAACTGCCCGCCATGCCGATTATGTGCTGGCCCCGGCGATGTGCCTGGAACGTGACGATATCACCAACCTGTCGGAATGGTGGCACGAAACGCCCTATGCCCGCTACACGCGCGCGCTGCTGCCGCCACCCGGCGATACCATCGACGAGTGGGAAATGTTCTGGGAAATCGCCCGGCGCATGAACGTGCCGTTGCGCTTTGCTGGCGGCGAAGCCGCGCTGGATGTGCGGCCGACCAAGACACAGATTCTCGATCTCATCACCCATGGCTGCCTCGTGCCGCCGTCGCAGGTGCGCGCCGATACGCCCGATGGCCGGGCTATCGTCTATGCCGACAAGGCGCCGATGGTGACGCCGCCGCCCGCTGACGCTGCCGAAGCGCGCTTTACCCTGACACCCGATGCAGTGATCGCTGATTTGACCGCGCGGCTCGCCGTCGCGCCCGACCCCGGATTGGAGTTCCGGCTGTCGTCGCGGCGCACGAAGCATGTGTTCAATTCATCGGGCCACCAATATGCCGCGCTGCAAAAGAAGGGCACGACCAATTACGCACATATGAACCCCGATGACATGGCGCGGCTCGGCATCGCCGATGAAGCGACCATTGTGATCACCGCCCGCGCCGGGCAGGTTTATGGCGTCGCCAAAGCCTCTCCCGATGTGCGGCCCGGGGTAATTTCCATGGCGCACGCCTTTGGCGATTTCGATACCGGCCTCGCCGGCGTGCGTGCGCATGGCAACAGCACCAACCGGCTCGTCGATGAAACCAGCGGCTATGACCCGATCACCGGCCAGTCGCGGCAAAGCGCTATCCCGGTGCGGGTGGAACTGGTCGCGGCGGCGGTAGCAGCGGAATAGTTGCAGGGGCTGAGCCCCTGGCACCCCTCTTGCTTTGCGGGGCTTCAGGCCCGAAAGCCGGGCGATGATCTCGATGATGCTTTTGCTGTTTGCCGCCGGCCTGTGGGCAGGCGCCCAGAATGCGCTGGCGGGCGGTGGGTCGTTCATCACCCTGCCGGCGCTGATTGCCGCCGGGCTTGATCCCAAGCTCGCCAATATCACCTCGACGATGGCGCTGTTTCCGGGCCAGATTACCACCGGCTGGGCTGGACGGTCATTGGTGTCCGGTGCCGAGCGCCTGTCGTTCCGGTCGCTGGCGTTGATCGCCTTTTGTGGCGGTATTGGCGGCGCCTTCCTGCTTATTGCCACCCCAAGCAAGGTGTTCGCCGGCATGGTGCCATGGCTCGTGCTCGTTGCCACCGCGCTCTTCGCCTGGAGCAGCTTCGGCCCAAGGCCAAAGGAAACCAGCGCTCCGCCCTCTGGGTGGGTAACCATTCTGACCCAAGGTACAATCGCGCTCTATAGCGGCTTTTTCGGTGGTGGCGCCGGCATCATGACCTTGGCGTCGTTGACCCTCGCCCGTCTGCCGGTGCGCAATGCCGGCGGCACCAAGAATGTGCTGTTGGCGCTGTCCAACCTGTCGGCAGCGGTGGTCTTTGCCGTCTCGGGTGCGGTTGCGTGGCGTGAGGCGCTGGTCATCGGCAGCGGCGCGATGATTGGTGGCTATCTCGGCACGCGCGCCTTGAAGATCTTGCCGGAAAAACTGCTGAAAGTAGCGATCGTCGTTATCGGTGTGGCATTGACGCTGGGGTTGTTCCTGCGGGCTTGAAGACCTGTTGGGCGGCCATGTCCCGATGCCTCGTCGATGCCTGGAGGACCTGCTGTCCCCGAGTGCAGCAAAAATCTGTCAGCAGCGAACCTCAGAACCTGTTCAGCGGCGCTGGCCATTCTCGTCGATCAGCACTTCACGGCGCCCGACATGATCGGCCCTTGAGACGAAACCATCGGCTTCCATGCGCTCGATGATCTTGGCGGCATTGTTGTAGCCGACGTTCAATGTGCGCTGGAGATAGCTTGTCGAGGCTTTCTGCGCCCGTGCGATGATGTCGATGGCCTGGGCATAAGTATCGGCCTTGTCTTCGCTCGCGGCACCACGGCTACCGCCGCCGCCATCATCGCTTCCCCATTGCCCGTCGCTATCGACCGGCTCCTCGGTCACGGCATTGACATAGGCGGGCATGCCTTGCCGGCGCCAATGATCGGCAACCGCCTCTACTTCATCGTCCGATACGAACGGCCCGTGCACGCGCACGACCTGTTTACCGCCCGACATCCACAGCATGTCGCCCTTGCCGAGCAATTGTTCGGCGCCCTGTTCGCCAAGAATGGTGCGGCTGTCGATCTTGCTGGTCACCTGGAAACTGATGCGCGTCGGCAGATTGGCCTTGATGACCCCGGTGATGACATCGACCGAGGGGCGCTGTGTCGCCATGATCAGGTGGATGCCGGCGGCGCGGGCCTTTTGCGCGAGCCGCTGGATGAGGAATTCGACCTCCTTGCCCGCTGTCATCATCAGGTCGGCGAGTTCGTCGACGACGACCACGATCAGCGGCATGGTTTCGAATTCGAGGATTTCCTCCTCGATGATCGGCAATTCGGTTTCGGGGTCCCAGCCGGTCTGTACG
>CAJAHV010000403.1 GCA_903939555.1 uncultured Alphaproteobacteria bacterium
ATCCAGCCCGTCTCGAGGATCTGGCTCTGGCTCGACCCGACCTGCGGACGATCGATATCCGAATGAAACAGGCGAGAGCGCGGGTCGCGCTTGACCGTAACGCCTTCTTGCCGAAACTCGATTTCAAGGTCGAAGCGTCGCGGGATCTGGGTGGCGTCGGATTAGGAAGTGCGTCACGCAGCGGTACTGAGAGCAAGGTCGGGCTGACCTTTACACTTCCTTTGCAGCAGAGTGCAGCGCGCGGTCGTATCGCCCAGACCACTGCCGAGATCGATGCATTCAGGCAGCGCCGGCGCTTTCTTGAAGACCAGATTGTTGCCGATATCGGTGCGATCGACATTGCGGTGTCCAACAGTGCTCGGTTGACGCTGCTGGCACGCGACGAGGCCGAGCGGGCCAGAACCATGGCCGCTGCCGAACGGCGCCGCTTCACGCTTGGTGCCAGCGATTTCTTTCTCGTCAACGTGCGCGAGGAGGCTGCAGCCGACGCGGAAGTACGCCGTCTTGATGCCGCTTTCCGCCAGATCGTTGCCCATGCCGACCTAGCGGCCGCAACTGCCGATCTCGACAGTTTAGGCCTTTAGCACCGTCGTATCGAATGGCAGCGTACGCAAACGGACGCCGGTAGCAGCAAAGATCGCGTTTGCGATCGCCGGGGCAACGGCCGGATAAGCGGGTTCGCCCATGCCGGTGACCGGATAATCGCTGGTAACGAAAGCGACTTCGACCATCGGTGTCGCATCCATGCGCAACAGCGGATAATCGCCGAAATTGCGCTGTTCGACGGCGCCATCGGCAAAGGTGATGGCCTGGCCCATCGCAGCGCCAAGCGCATCGAGCACCGAGCCCTGGACCTGCGCCAGCGCGCCCGAGGGGTTGACGATCTGCCGTCCAACATCGCCAGCGACCCAGACCTTGACGACGCGTACGCTGCCGTCATCTGCCACCTGTGCTTCGATGACATTGGCGAAATAGCCAAGATGCGAAAAATGAAAGGCGATGCCCAGTCCGCTGCGTGCCGGCAGCTTGCGACCCCAGCCCGCCATGGCGGCGGCTTTGTCGAGCACCCCGCGCATCCGCCCCGTGTGATAGGTGCCGCGCTTGGTCGGATCCCCCAACCAGCGTGGTTCGCCTAACAATGCCTGTCTGAAGGCGAGTTGGTCCTGTCCTGCGGCTGTCGCCAGTTCGTCGATGAAGCCCTGTGTCACAAAGCCAAAGGCATTATTTGCCGGCGCGCGCAAATAGCCGGTGTTTGACTCCAGCGGCAGTATCGAGGCACCGATTCGGAAGTTGTCGATCAGCCTTGCCGGAAAATCGCTCTCGCCAATATCGGCGGCGCGAGCAAATTTTCCATCCTTGCCATAGCTTATGAAATGATTGTCCCAAGCAATGACCTTGCCAGCGGCGTCGAGGCCGGCCGTGTAACTGTGCCAGCCGCCGGGGCGTAGCCAGTCATGCGCAATATCGTCCTCGCGGCTCCAGGTGAGCTTGACTGGTGTCTTGGCAGTACGGGCGATGACCGCGGCTTCGATCATAAAATCATTGACCAGCCGCCGGCCGAAGCCGCCGCCGCTGCGCATCAGGTGGATGGTGATATTGGCTTCGGGCACGCCAAGCACTTTTGCCACTGCTTTGCGGCCCGGTTCCGGATTCTGTGTCGGCGCCCAGATTTCCACCTTGTCTCCGGTCACCCACGCCGTACAGTTCATCGGTTCCATCGGCACATGGGCAAGGAAGGGATAGGCATAATCGGCCCTCACCACCTGTGCTGCG
>CAJAHV010000404.1 GCA_903939555.1 uncultured Alphaproteobacteria bacterium
AGCGGCAAGCGCGGGCCATTAGCCGACCAGGCCCCGGGCGGCCACATCCGCCGCCGGCACGACCCCCGGCAAGCCGGCCGGCACAACCCCCCGAAAGGCCAGCAGCGCCGCCAGCATGGCGCCTGCAACCACCCCAAACCCCGCACATAACCGCAACGGTCGCGCCATTCATCAGTCGACTCCAGCCTGAATCGGCCTCGATTCGCGCCCGATTCCCGCCCGATTCGCGCTGGATTCACGCTGGATTCCGGCCCGCCACTGCGACGCGCTTGTCGCCTAACCGAACAGAAAAGGCCACAAGACCGGCAACATCAGCGCCGCGATCACCCCGGTCAGCACCATCGCCAACGCCGCAAAGGCCCCGCCGGCCGGGTCGCGCCGCGTCAACCAGTCGGTGCCGACGAGATGCGACGACACCCCAAGCCCCAATCCGCGCGCGGCCCGGCCCCTGATCCCCAGCCGGTCGAACAGCCAGGGCACGGACAACGCGCCGATGACACCGGTCAATACAGCCACCGCCGCTGCCAGCGCCACCGAGGCACCGCCCATGCGCGCCACCACCACGGCAAACGGCGTCGATATCGTCTTGGTCGTCACCGCCATCATCAACACGCGATCGAGCCCCAGCAGCCGCGCCAGCCCCCAGGCGCTCGCCACGCCGGTCACGCCGCCGCCCGTCACCGCCAGCAAAACCGGCCCGGGTGCGCGCTTCAACAGCGCCAGATTGCCATGAATCACCAACGCCAGCGCCACCAGCGCCGGCCCCAGCAGCCAGCGCAGCGGCCGCGCCGCCGCCTCGAAACGCGCCAGCGGCACCCCGGTGACCGCCAGCCCAAGCCCCAGCACCAGCGCCGCGACCAGCACCGGGCTGGCCCAGGGCGGGTTGCCCAGCCGCACCGACAGCGCCCGCGCCCCGGCAAAACAGCCCGCCACCAGCAGTGTCACCAGCAGCATTTCCAGCAGCATTCCGAGCGGTGCCGGCATCATTCCACCCCGCCCGCCAGCCGGTACAGCAACGCGGTGACCAACGCGGTCAGCAACGTCGAGACCAGCAGCACCAGCAGCAAGGGCAGCAAGGCCCCCGCCAGCAGCCCCAGATAGCCCCCCAGACCGACCAGCGCCGGCACGATCATCGCCCCCAGCCAGCGCAGCAGCAGCGCGGCACCGGGCCGGCTCCAGCCAATACCACGGCCGCTCACCAGCCATGCCAGGTACAGGCCCAAGCCCAGGATCGCCCCCGGTACCGGCAGGCGCAGCGCATCGGCCAACGCGCCGCCCGCCACCGCCAGGCCACAGCACAGCAACACCCCCGGCAGGCTTTCCCACACTGTTCGCATCTGGCCCTTTCACATCCCGCTGCGCCGCGCTAGACCATTGCACCCCGACGACAGGACGACGATGCCTTATTTTGCCATCCACTGCATCGACAAGCCCGATTCGGGCGATCTGCGCGCGACGACTCGCCCGGCACATCTCGCCCATATCACCGCCATGGGCGCCGCCGTGCTCATCGCCGGACCCCTGCTGCGCCCCGATGGCCGCGCCATGGGATCATTGCTGATCATCGATTTCGACGATCGCGACGCCGCCATCGCCTTTGCCAACGCCGATCCCTACCATCAGGCCGGCCTGTTCGAGAGCCGATCGGTGACGAACTGGCACAAGGTGCTACCCGCCGATTGACCGGATCGCTGCCCGACAAGCACGCCCCCGCCGCAGTTGCGGCGAATCCTTTGTCATCTGCCGCGCAAGCCGCGACTTCTTCGTCATCTGCCGCGGTTGCGGTACCGCCACCTGAAGCCGCGATGGCGCCACCATCGGCCCGCGCCGCCAACGCCTGGGTGATCGCCCAAGCGACGCGTGATCCCTATGTCATCCTGATCGCCATCTACATCTTTGCGCCCTATTATGTGACCCGCGTCGTCGGCGACCCGGTGCTCGGGCAGACGTTGGTGGCAGCGGCGAACAAATGGGGCGGCTGGATGGTGATGCTCGGCGCGCCGTTGCTGGGCGCCAGCATCGACCGTATCGGGCCGCGCAAGCCCTGGTTCGCTGTGGTGGTGATGGCGTTGGTGCTGCTCATCGCATCGCTGTGGTTCACGCCGCCGGGTGGCGGCGGCCTGCCCGGCGGGGCGGTTGTCGCCATTCTGGCGGCAATCACCGCGCTGTTCGCCTTTCACGAGATGCTCCACAACGCACTGCTGCTGCCCGCCGCCGGCATGGCGGGGGCGGCGCGCGCCTCGGGCCGGGCGCTCGCCGGCGGCAATGCCGTATCGGTGGTGCTGCTCATCGGCGTGCTGTTCGCCTTTGCACTGCCCGGCAAGGTCGGCTGGACCTGGCTGCCGGCGGCGCCGCTCTGGGGCCTTGATCCGGCCCTGGGAGAGCCCGACCGCATCACCACGCTGATTGTGGCCGCCACGATGGCGCTGGGCGCGCTGCCGCTGCTGCTGCGGGTACCCGACATGCCGCGTACGGCGCTGCCCATCGCCGCCGCCGTGCGCGCCGGCGCCGGCGATCTGGCCCGGCTGGTTCGCGACGCACGCGGCCACCGCGACGCGTTGCTCTTCCTTGCCGCGCGCATGGTCTACACCGACGGACTGACCGCGATCCTCGTCTTCGGCGGGCTCTATGCCGCCGGGTCGATGCGCTGGGCGACGCTGGAAATGCTCGGCTATGGCATCACCTTGTCGGTCGCGGCCGTCATCGGCGGACTGCTGGCGGGCTGGCTCGACACCCGCATCGGGCCGAAGCTGGCGGTAAAGCTGGAACTGCTGCTGCTCATCGTCATGCAGACTCTGGTGCTCGGCATGGGCCGCGAGCGACTGTTCTTCCGCCCCTGGCACGGCGCAGCGCTGTGGGACGGGCCGATGTTCACCACCGTGCCCGAAATCACCTTCCTGGCGCTGGGCTGCGGCGTCGCGATTGCCGTCACCGCCGCCTATGCCTCGTCACGCACGCTGCTCACCCGGGTGGCACCGCCTGACAAGCTGGGGGTGTTCTTCGGCCTCTATGTGCTGTCTGGCAGCGCCACAATGTGGCTGGGGCCGCTGCTGGTGGAGGCCGCAACGCGCTGGGGCGGCACTCAGGCCTGGGGCATGGCACCGGTAGTCGGCATGCTGGCGGTCGGGCTGGGCCTGCTGATGCTGGTCAAGGGCGGCGGCCGGATGACGCACGACTGAACGCTATCTGCTGGCGGGGCCTTCACGCCGGATAGGCGCGCACGGTTTGCGGCACCAGCACCAGCGCCGCGCCGGGCGCCAGCCCATCGGGCGGCGCCGCGATGCTCACTTCGATGACGCTGCCGTCGCCGGCCTCGGTCTCCAGCGCGGCCTGCGCCCCGGTGCGCAGGATGCGGCGCAGCACCACCGCGATGCCCGCCGCCCCCGGCGCTGCCAGCATGAACTCATGCGGGCGTATGAAGGCCTTGGCGGGGCCATCGGGCATGGCTGGGGCGCGGTTGGACAGCCGCACCCCGGTAATATCGATCTGGCCGCCGACCGCCTGTGCCGCGACCCGGTTGGCTCCGCCCAGAAAGTCGCACACGAACGCCGTCGCCGGGCGTTCCCACACCTGTTCGGGAGTGTCGATCTGCTCGATGCGGCCATGGTCCATCACCACCACCCGGTCGGCAAGGTCGAGCGCTTCCTCCTGGTCATGGGTCACGAACACCGAGGTCAGCCCGGTACGATCGTGCACGGCGCGCAGCCAGCGTCGCAGATCCTTGCGCACCTTGGCATCGAGCGCGCCAAAGGGTTCATCGAGCAACAACAGCCGCGGCTCCACCGCCAGCGCCCGCGCCAGCGCCACGCGTTGCCGCTGCCCCCCCGACAATTGCGCCGGATAACGGCCACCAAGCGCCGGCAATTGCACCAGTTCGAGCAGTTCGGCGACGCGCCGGTCGATCTCGGCCCGCGCCGGACGCGTGGCACGCGGCCGCACGGTCAGGCCAAAACCGATATTGTCCGCCACCGTCATGTGCCGGAACAGCGCATATTGCTGGAAGACGAACCCCACCTGGCGATCGCGTGCCGGCCGGTCCGACATATCGATACCGCCGATGCTGATGCTGCCAGCATCGGGAAACTCCAGCCCGGCAAGGATGCGCAGCAGCGTGGTCTTGCCCGATCCCGACGGCCCGAGCAGTGCCAGAAACTCACCCTCGCGCGCCGCAAGACTGATCCCGTCGAGCGCGGTGAAGCCGCCGAAGCGCTTGATGACGGCCGTAGCGGTGACGCTCAATGCCCTCTCCCTGCCAATTGCCCAGCGAAACGCCACTCGAGCAGCGATTTCAGCACCAGCGTCACCAGCGCCAGACCGGCGAGCAGCGAGGCGACGGCAAAGGCCGCCGCGAAATTATACTCATTGTACAGGATTTCGATATGCAACGGCAGCGTGTTGGTGCGGCCGCGGATATGCCCCGACACCACCGACACGGCACCAAACTCCCCCATCGCCCGGGCGTTGCACAGCAGCACGCCATACAGCAGCCCCCAGCGCACGTTCGGCAGGGTGACATGCCAGAAGGTGCTCAGCCCCGACGCACCCAGCGACAGCGCTGCCTCCTCTTCCTCGCGGCCCTGTTCCTCCATCAGCGGGATCAATTCCCGTGCGACAAAGGGGAAGGTGATGAAGATTGTCGCCAGCACCAGCCCGGGGACCGCAAAGATCACCTGGATATCATGCTCGCGCAGCGCCGCGCCAAAGCAGCCCTGCAGGCCGAACAGCAGCACATAAATGAGGCCGGAGACCACCGGCGACACCGAAAACGGCAGGTCGATGAGCGTCACCAGCACCGATTTGAAGCGGAAATCGAACTTGGCTATCGCCCAACTCGCCGCCAGCCCGATGACAATATTGAGCGGTACGGCGATCGCCGCGACGGTCAGCGTCAGTTTCAGCGCCGACAGCGCATCGGGGGCGGTGATCGCTGCGGCATAGGCCGCCACCCCCTTGCGGAGTCCTTCAACAAACACCGCCGCCAGCGGCAAGGCAAGGTTGAGCCCGAGGAACAGCAGCGCCAGCGTGATCAGCAACCAGCGCAGCCAGCGCGGCTCCCCGGTGGGCCGGGCGGGGACCATACTCATGCCGAGCGCAACCGGCGCTGCCAGACCTGCAGCAGGTTGATGGCGAACAGCAGCGCAAAACTGATGACGAGCATGGTCGCCGCAATGGCGGTGGCGCCGGCGGTATTGAACTGTTCAAGCTGCACCACGATCAGCA
>CAJAHV010000405.1 GCA_903939555.1 uncultured Alphaproteobacteria bacterium
AGGGGGCGGCCTGGTTGGCCCTGTTCGCCGCGGCGCCCGCCTTCGCTCAGGAAGTGGCTGCTGTTGCCGGTGCTACCGCCGCTGCCGCACCGGCAGTCGTCGAAGTTGCCGCACCGGCAGTCGCCGAAGTCGCTGCTGCCGTTGCCGCACCGGCGGCGCCGGTCGCCGACAAGGGTGACACGGCGTGGATGCTGACCGCCACCGTGCTGGTCTTCCTGATGACCATTCCGGGCCTCGCGCTGTTCTATGGCGGTCTGGTGCGCAGCAAGAACATGCTGTCGGTGCTGACCCAGGTCTTCATGATTTGCGCGATCGTCTGCCTGCTCTGGGTGACCTATGGCTATTCGATGGCCTTCACCGGCGGCAATGAATTTGTCGGTGGCTTCAGCAAGGTGTTTCTCAAGGGTGTGACCACCTCGTCGATGGCGGCAACCTTTTCGAACGGGGTCTATATCCCCGAATATGTCTTCATAGCCTTCCAGATGACCTTTGCCATGATCACCCCCGGGCTGATCGTCGGGGCCTTTGCCGAGCGCGTGAAATTCTCGTCGCTGATGATCTTTGTCGTGGCCTGGGTCACGATTGTCTATTTCCCGATCGCGCACATGGTCTGGTACTGGGCCGGCCCGGACTTTCTGAAGGATGCGCCGACCGACTATGGCTTCCTGTGGGGCAAGGGCGCGCTCGATTTCGCCGGCGGCACCGTGGTGCACATCAACGCCGGGATCGCAGGCCTTGTCGGCTGCCTCATCATCGGCAAGCGTACCGGCTTCGGCAAGGAAGCCATGCCGCCGCACAGCCTGGTGATGACTATGATCGGCGCCTCGCTGCTCTGGGTCGGCTGGTTCGGCTTCAATGCCGGCTCCAACCTTGAAGCGAACGGCCTGACCGCGCTGGCGATGATGAACACCTTCACCGCCACGGCAGGGGCTGCCGTCGCCTGGATGCTCATCGAGCAGCTTTCGCACGGCAAGCCGAGCATGCTGGGTGGCGTGACCGGCGCTGTTGCCGGGCTGGTCGCCATCACCCCGGCTTCGGGCTTTGCCACGCCGATGACCTCGATCCTCCTCGGCATCGCGGCGTCGCTGGTGTGCTTCGTGTTCTGCACCACCATCAAGAACAAGTTGAAATATGATGACTCGCTCGATGTCTTCGGCGTCCATTGCGTCGGCGGGATTCTTGGCGCCATCGGCACCGCGATCGTCGCCGATCCGGCACTGGGTGGCCAGGGTTTCCTCGACTACACCGTCATCCCGGCCGTCGCCGGTGCCTATGACATGGTCGGCCAGCTCAAGACCCAGGCGATCGCTGTGGGCGTGACCCTGCTCTGGTCGGGCGGCGTCTCGGCAGTTCTCTTTCTGGCGCTCAAATACACCATTGGCCTGCGCCCCAGCGTCGAAGTCGAACGCGAAGGCCTCGACATCGCCGAACTGGGCGAACGCGCCTACAATAATTGATGACCGGCCCAAGATAAGGGCCGCATCTCCACAGGTTCCTCCCCAAGGAAACCAACTGGCCCGGCAGAGCAATCTGCCGGGTCTCTTTTTTGTGTCCATGCGGGTTCAGGACGTTCGCTAACTCTCCAAAA
The DNA here is from genome assembly GCA_903939555.1 of uncultured Alphaproteobacteria bacterium. GTDB lineage: Bacteria > Pseudomonadota > Alphaproteobacteria > Sphingomonadales > Sphingomonadaceae > Sandarakinorhabdus. The sequence continues at coordinate 1,589 of CAJAHV010000405.1, forward strand.
ATACGTCGATTGTCGGAATGCCTTCCCAACGGGCTCGCCCCAGTCGAGGCCATGCGTTCCCGGTGAAGCCCATGCATGTGGGGATCACGTCAGCGCGGCTCTCGTGTATAAGCGGACATTGGCCTTGGGGTGTGGCTTGCCAGGTGTCGGAAACCTATCCACTAATGAGCAAAATGGAGGGTGCAATGAAGGGAATGCTGGCCGGAGGCCTTCTAGCGCTCGCCGGTTGCGCGACGACAACTGCACAGCCGCCGCTCACCCTGTCATCTGGTGCCCGATACGTGTCGCTGGGAAGTTCATACGCCGCTGGTGCAGGGATTGGCACACTATTACCGGGAACGCCGCAACGTTGCGGGCGTACACAGAATAACTACGCCCGCCTGCTCGCGGCTCGGATGCGTTTCGACCTGATCGACGCTAGCTGCGGTGGTGCAACGACGGCTCATATCCTCGGCCCATGGAATGAATTGCCACCGCAGCTTGACGCGGTAACGCCAGATACAAAACTGGTAACGATTACGATCGGTGGCAACGACGTACGCTATGTTCTAAACTTGGCGATTGCCATGTGCGGCAGGGTTTCCGGCATGATGCCGCCTACTGGCCGCGCCTGCCCCTCCGCAACTTGGCCGTCAGAAGTAGACTATTCGGTATTGGGGCAGCGGCTACGCGAAATCGCGCGAGAAGTGAGGCGGCGGGCTCCACAAGCGGAGTTAATTTTTGTCGATTACGTGCGTATCCTGCCAGACGTTGGCGGGTGCGTAGCGCTGCCCCTTGATGAGACGCAAATGGCTGCAGGGCGGGAGGCTTTTCGCCGATTGGCAGATATCACGGCGAAATCCGCTGAGGCGGAAGGCGCGACGCTGCTGTCCGCCGGCGAGTTATCTCGAGGGCATGACGCTTGCTCGGCGCAACCGTGGAGCGCCGGCTATCCTGGCAAGCCTACGATATGGCACCCGACCGCCGCTGGCCATGCGGGGATCGCTGCGGCGCTGGCTGAGCGGCTCTTGAACCCATCTAAAAGCCAATGGGTGGGTGGCTAAGCACGGCATCTCAAGCCAACATCTTAGCTGCCAATCCTGCGCTCGCACCGAGCAGATTGGAAGCTAGCTAGGCCACGTGGACAAAGTGGACTTGCCCCTGTGAAGTGGAGAGTTTGAGTCCAATAAAAGTTGAACTCGATGTCCAGGCAGAAGGGCTTTGCGCCGGCATCTGAGGACGCGGCTGTGTGGTTGCCGCATCGCTTGGCCCGATTGGTTATCGACGCATGGCTGTTATGCCCCGGCATGCGGCGTGGAAGCAAAATTGCCAGAGGCGGCAGCGCTGGAGAGCCATCGGCTACCCGGCAAGCTCAGGGATCGACGCCATTCGGCCCTGCCGGGTCACCCGGCGGCAGGCCCCTGGCGGAGCGGGGATTGAGAACCACTACGGCCCAATTCAGTGTCGTGGCAAAGGCGACCCAGCCCAAATATGGCAGCACAAGCAGCGCCGCGAGCCTGTCGATCGGCCATAAGCCGATGACCATCGCAAGGACGGAAAGCCACAGGAACGGCACTTCGATCAACGCCCAATCGGGGCGTTGCAGTTTGAAGAACAACGGGCTCCACATCAGGTGGAAGATGCCGTTGACGCCGAACAGGATGAGGATGTCCGTCCGCTGCGTCGCGTCACCGACGGCCCAGGCGCGCACGCCTGCCCATGCGGCCAGTCCCAATATGATTGTCCATCCCGGACCAAAAGCCCAACCCGGTGGCTGCCATGGTGGCTTGCGCAGGCGCGCGTACCAGTCAACGCGCGGTGTCATCAACCCGCCGATCAGGCAAAGTGTCACCATCCACACAATGGCTGCCAGCAGCGGCTTATCGAGTTCAAGGTTCAGCACAGCATCATTTCATGCAAGCTATTGGGGCAGTTTAACAGGCTTTTTGATGCGGCACCGCTCTTAACGTAGAAAAACGAGTGAAGTTGCACCCGCTGCAGTCGCCGAAGCCGACAAGGGCCGGTCCGGGCGCCGGCAATTGATCGAGATCGGCGAGGTTGCGCAGACCGGCGATTGATGGCGCTGACCAATTATTGTGCGCTGCGGGTTCGATGCACGTGTCGGCAAAATGCCGTCGGCCGAT